>JAYTAT010000027.1:0-2294 GCA_043737315.1 Archangium sp. | reverse complement strand
AAGCCCTCAGGTCCGACGAGAAATAGCGCGAGAAGTCGGTGGTCCACCGCTCGAGCTTCGAGCTGTCGAAGCCGCGATGCATCAGCACCCGGCCTGCTCTGGCCTGCGCGAACGCGATGAAGCCCCACATGCGCAAGAAGTCTTCGGTCACCTGACGATCGACCGGGCAGGCAATCGGCTGCACTTCATGACCGAGCTGTTCGCACCACTTCATCGCGCGTTCGGTCGCGGCGCGTGCGTCGGGGTGCACCGGTTGCCCCATCGGCGAATCGAAGTACGCCGCGATGCGCAGCTTGCCGGGCGTGCTCGAGAGCGCGCCGATGGGCGGCAGACGGCGTGAGCCCAGCTGTCCCTCGACCGCGTCCCAGAAGGCGACCGTGTCGCGCACCGAGCGGCTGACCACCCCGTGCACCGCGATGTTCACGGGGAGCAGGTTGCTGCCCTCCATGTCCATACGGCCGCGACTGACCTTGAGCCCCACCAGCCCGCAGCACGACGCGGGAATGCGCACGGAGCCGCCACCATCACTCGCGTGCGCGAGCGGAACCACGCCCGAAGCCACCAGCGCGGCCGCACCGCCCGACGAGCCACCTGCCGAGTACTTCGGGTTCCACGGGTTGCGGCAGGCGCCGAACGCGAGCGGCTCGGTGGTGCCGGTGAGCCCGAGCTCAGGCGTGGCGCTCTTGCCCAGGCTGATGAGCCCGGTGCGCTCCATGGCCAGCACCGACGGCTCGCTGCGCGAAGAGACGTAGTGGCCTGACGCCGCGGTGCCCCACGAGGTGCGCACGCCCGCGACCTGCACGAGGTCCTTGATGAAGGTGGGCACGCCCGCGAGTGGACCCTTCGAACTCTTCGCGGCGGCCTCCCGTGCACGCTCGAAGGTCGGCGTGACGATCGCTCCCAGATGCGCCGCGTCGCGAGCCCGCGTGATGGCGGCTTCCACCACCTCGGCCGCGCTCACCTCCCTGCGCTTCACCCGCTCAGAGGTCTCGACGGCGTCCCAATCGGCAAGCTCCCACGCGTTCATGGCCGCAGTGTGCCCCAACCCGCAAAGCCTGCGGGTCCGCGTAAGAGCCTGCGGAAAATATTCACGCTCTCCGCAGGCCCTTGGCCTTTCAGGCAGGCGGCGTGTGGAACTTGGCAGTGCCGGCCCTTCTTTTTCTGAACAGCCACGTGTTGGCAGTCGAACAGGGAGCGATGCATGGCGGCCTGGAAGAAGGCGATGGCACTCGGGGTGGTTCTCGTTGGCGTCGCCGGCGGGGCGGTGTTCTTGAAATCGCGCTCCGAGCCAGAGCTCCCCCAGTTCATCACCGCGAAGGTGGCGCGAGGTGACGTGGTCTCGCGCGTCACCGCGACGGGCACGTTGTCGGCCACGGTGACCGTGGTGGTGGGTACCCAGGTCTCTGGCCGCATCGCCACGCTGGCCGCAGACTTCAACTCGCAGGTGAAGAAGAACGACGTGCTCGCCACCATCGACCCGCAGCTCTTCATCGCCGCGCTCGCGCAGAGTTCGGCGAACGAGAAGGCGGCGCTGGCCAACGTGGTGAAGGCCCGTGCTCAGTTCGCAGACGCCACACGCAAGCTGCGCAGGGCCACCGAGCTCGCCGAACAGAAGCTCATCGCGCCCGCGGATCTCGACACCGCGCAGGCCGAGGCTGAAGTGGCGAAGGCCACCATCGATGCAGCTCGAGCAGCGGTCTCGCAAGCGCGGGCGCAGCGGCAGCAGTCACAAGTGAACCTCGGCTACACCACCATCACCTCGCCCATCGACGGCATCATCATCAGCCGCGCGGTCGACGTGGGGCAGACGGTCGCAGCCTCGCTCTCTTCGCCGACGCTGTTCACCATCGCCGAAGACCTCACCCAGATGGAGGTGCACACCAACGTCGCGGAGGCCGACGTGGGCAAGCTGAAGCAGGATCTCTGGGCGAGCTTCACCGTCGACGCGTTCCCCAATCGCCGGTTCAACGGGCGCATCCGGCAGATCCGCTACGCCGCGCAGGTGGTCTCGAACGTGGTGACCTACGACGCCGTCATCGACGTCGAGAACCCCGAGCTGCTGTTGCGACCGAGCATGACGGCCAACGTCACCTTCATCACCCAAGAGTCGAAGGACGTGCTCAAGGTTCCCAACGCCGCGCTGCGTTTCCGCTTCGAGCCGATGGGCAAGACGGACGCCGTGGCCGCGCCTCGCTCCGGAACGCGCGCAGTGACCGTGTTGCGTCAAGGCCAGCCCCAACGCGTGGCGGTGGCGACCGGGGTGACCGACGGCAGCTTCACCGAGGTGCTCAACG
>JAYTAT010000026.1:0-5799 GCA_043737315.1 Archangium sp. | reverse complement strand
CCTTCGCCACCGGCTCACGTCACCCGAAACGGCTCAGCTCCATGTGCTGCTCCACTCCTCGACGCCCCCACATCGACCTCCGTCCTCGGCTGCGGCTCTCGGTTTGCCGGGTTGTTCTTCTTGTTCTTTGCCTTCCACCCGCACCAGTCTCACTTCCTCGCGAAGGCCGACGGCGTCGTCACGTTGCCTGAGGGCATCAACGCTGAGACGGGCTCGTTGCTGGCGAACCTCGGGACCGCCGTGTCTCTGGTGATGGATGCCGCGCCGATTCTCGGTGAGGTGAGCACGGTCATCGGCCTGGGCATCGTGGGGCAGTTGGTGCTGGGCATCGCCTCTCGGCTGGGCGTGGGTGAGGTGCTGGGCGTCGACGTGCGAAAAGATCGACGCGCGCTCGCTGGGCGCATGAACCCGGCGGCGAAGGTCGGCGGCGAGGTGCGCAAGGGCGGCGCTGACGTGGTGTACGAGGTGACGGGTTCACCCAGGGCGCTCTCGTCGGCCATCACCGCTTTCCGGCGAGAAGGCCGCATCATCGTGGGCTCCTGGTACGGCGCGAACGCCGAGCCACTCGCGTTGGGCACCCGCGCGCATCGCAACCGCAACACGCTGCGCTTCTCGCAGGTCAGCCACATCGACAGCGCGTTGAGCGGGCGGTTCGATCACCGGCGGCGCATGGGCGTGGCGCTGCGCTGGTTGCAACAGCTCGAGGTCGAGCCGCTGCTCACCCATCGGGTGCCGTTCTCCGAGGCGGTCAAGGCGTGGGACTTGCTGCGCGCGCGCGCCGCCGCCCGGTTGTCTGCAGATCATCCTCACTCACGACTGAAGGGGTGGCCATGTGAAGTCGCCGTGCGCAGGCAGTTCACCGCGTTTCATCAGCTCATCGGGGGCGACTGGGGGGGCGGAGAACGAGCACCATTCTCATGACTACGTGCTGGAGATCATCTGCCAGGGCCAGCAGCTCGACCGCCATCAGTACCTCTTCGACATCCCGGTGTTGGAGAAACACCTCAAACACCTGGTCAAGCGATGGGCGGAGTATCGGCTCCTCGGGCGAAGTCAGCGGTGCAGAGCCAGGTAAGGAAGAACCGCGACGCCGGGTGGATCCCCGTCGAGGGCGAGAGCAAGCAGGAGATCGGGAAGTCGTCGACATCCCCTCTGGGCCACTTTCCTCCCCGCGGGGAAAAGTGAACTCAGGTCTCAGCTTGCACATCAGGGAGCGGGGCAGTGTCATGTGGGGGCCATGACCGTGCACCACCGCCTCTTCGTCCTCACCGCCATCGTCTTTCTAGCGGGTTGCGAGCTCACCGTCGCGCAGCGCTGTGGAGCAGACACGTGCTCGGGGTGTTGCGACTCGACGGGCACCTGCCAAGCTGGCGGACTTCCTCAGGCGTGCGGAGCGGGAGGCTTCGCCTGCCAGGCGTGCCCGGGCGGCGCGCTCTGCCATTTCGGCCAATGCGTCGGCGGAGGCCAAACGGGCGGAGGCACCGGGGGTGGGGGCGGCGGCTGCACGCCGCGCGGCTGCGTGGCGCTGGGGAAGAACTGCGGCTCGGTCAGCGACGGCTGCGGCGGCACGCTCATGTGTGGCAACTGCGAGGTACAGGGTGAGTCGTGTGGTGCGGGCGGCGTGGCCAACGTCTGCGCGAGCGGCACCTGTACCCCGAAGACGTGCGCGCAACTGGGGAAGACCTGCGGCACGGTGAGCGATGGCTGCTCCTCGCCGCTCAACTGCGGAACCTGCAGCGGTACGCAGACCTGCAGCGCGACGAACGTCTGTGAGCAGCCAGCCTGCACGCCGAAGACATGTGCACAGCTGGGGAAGAACTGCGGCGCGGTGAGCGATGGCTGCGCCGGCCAGCTCGCTTGCGGTTCGTGCACGGTCTCGGGTCAGACCTGCGGCGGAGGCGGAACCACCTACGTCTGCGGCCAGGGCACTTGCACCCCGCGCACCTGTCAGCAGGCGGGCGCGACCTGTGGCCCGCTGAGCGACAATTGCGGCAACACCCTCAACTGCGGCTCCTGCCAGGCGCCGACGACCTGCGGAGGAACGGGTTCACCCAACGTCTGCGGCGCCACCTGTGTCGGCACCTGCCCGGCCGGATTCACCTGCATGGCTTCGGATGGCGCGTGCGGTGGCGGCAACTTCGGAAACCTGGTGCTCGATATCCCGGTGCCTGCGCGGCACGCGGTGAGCGGGCGAATCACCCGCAACGGCATCGCGCCCACGGCCGCTCCCTGCAGCGCGTACAACGACATCGTCACGCTCAACTTCGTGCACTCGACGGACACCCGCTTCAACCAGTCGGCGTCCGTGGTGTGTACCAGCTCGGGCACCACCACCTGGGGCTTCAACGCGCTGCTCTACCCGGGCACCTACCGCGTGACGGCCTCGCCTCAGTACAGCTCGGGCACCAACCTGCCTTCGTGGAGCACTGTGGTGAACGCCGCCTTCGTCGTCTCTGCCCCGGCCAGCAACCTGCTCTTCGACATCCCCGTGCCTTTGCAGCACGCGGTGAGCGGGCGAATCACCCGCAACGGCATCGCGCCCACGGCCACTGCCTGCAGCGCGTACAACGACATCGTCACGCTCAACTTCGTGCACTCGACGGACACCCGCTTCAACCAGTCGGCGTCCGTGGTGTGCACCAGCTCGGGCACCACCACCTGGGGCTTCAACGCGCTGCTCTACCCGGGCACCTACCGCGTGACGGCCTCGCCTCAGTACATCTCGGGCACCAACCTGCCTTCGTGGAGCACTGTGGTGAACGCCGCCTTCGTCGTCTCCGCGCAGGCCAGCAACCTGCTCTTTGACATCCCCGTACCTCCGCAGACCACCGTCGCGGGCCGGCTGACGATCAACGGGGCCACGCCCACGGCCTCACCTTGCAGCGCGTACAACGACATCGCCACTGTCAACTTCAGGCACCTCACCGACACGCGCTTCAACCGGTCGGCGTCCGTGGTGTGCACCAGCTCGGGCACCACCACCTGGGGCTTCAGCGCGTTGGTCTACCCGGGTACGTACGCCGTGACGGTCTCGCCTCAGTACCTCTCCGGCACCAACCTGCCCTCGTGGGACACGGTCATCGTCAGCGCCCTCCGCGTGCCCTGACGCCCCCCCTGCCGCGTCGACGCCGGACTGCGGGACCGCGCGTGGCGGCCGCAGTCCGAAGCGTGGAAGCACGACCATCAGCGCTACGCCTGAACGACGCGGGCGCAGAACCCTGCTCGGTAGAGGGCCACGCCGCTGGTACGTGCTGAGCGGTCACCGGGGAGGCCGCGTGCGCGTCACTCGCTGCGTACACCTGCTCACGCAGGCCAGTGTAGGCGTGCACCTCATTCGTGTCGGTCTCCAGTTTCTCTCGAGACGATCCTCACGAACCGCGGGTCGGCGACCCAGCCATCGCGGCGGCGCTTTCGAGAAGTCGCTTTTAGTTCTCCTCACTGATTGACGAGATGCATCGCGGCGCTGCTCATCAACACCCGAACCAAGTCAGCCTGGCGATGCGTGCCGGTCTTCTCGAGCACGTGTTTGAGGTGAACGCGAGCCGTCAACTCTGAGCAGCCGCGCTCCCGGGCGTATTGGAGCACCGTGCGTCCTTCAGCGAGGGCGGCGGCGAGCAGTGACTCCGTGGGGGTCAGCCCATGGAGCTGCGCGATGAGCTCAGGGCTGAGCTTCACGGCGTCATCCGAGACATGCTGCCGCAGCGCGTGCCGAGGGCGCAACGGCATGAACGAGAGCTTCATGCTGCGGCCCTCGCTCACCTCGATCTCGACGGGGCCGGGCAGCTCCGCCAGCGTCGAGGGCGCGAGGTCATGAGGGTCGGCGTACTGCACGGTCTTCTTCACAGCCGCCTCGAGCTCCTTGGCGTACCGCGGGAGCGTTGAGGTGAGCCGCTGCTTTTCGAGGACGACGCGCGTCTGGCTTGCGAGCAGTTCGTCGGCGCGTGCGCTGCTGCAGAGCACCGCCCCCCGTGAGTCGAGAATCAGCACGGGGACCGGCAACAGGCTCAGCGCGAGCCGCAGGTCAGAGAGCTCAGCGCGCAAAGCATCGAGCAGCCGGCCAAGCCTGATGGCGCGACAGAGATGAGGCTGAAGCCGCTGAAAGGCGAATGCATCTTCTGAATCAAACGCGCGCCCGGTGTGCGAGCGCATGAAGGCTTGCGCCGCGATGACGTTCGGCGAAGCCTCGATTTGGAGACGCGCGACCGGCTCAAGAAGCGCATTCACCCATTCATCATGCGGCGCCTCAAGAGCGAAGTGGCCAAGGACCTTCCGCCCAAGACCGAGGTGGTCACCTGGGTGGACATGGATACCGGTCAGCAGGCGCTGTACCGAGAGGTGTTGGAGGAGAGCAAGCGCAAGGTCTACGACTAAATCGACAAGCTGGGCTTCAACAAGTCACGCATCTCGATCCTCTCCGCGCTGATGAAGCTGCGGCAGGTCTGCTGCGATCCACGTCTGCTCAAGCTGCCTCCGGCCACGGCTCTGCCTCCATCGGCCAAGCTGGAGCGCTTCTCAAAGCTGGTCGACGAGCTCGTTCGCGAAGGCCACCGCGCGCTGATCTTCAGCCGGTTCACCGAGATGCTGGAGATCCTCACCACCCAGGCCGACGGGAAGCAGCTCAAGTACCTCTACCTCGACGGTCGCACCAAGGACCGCATGGCCAAGGTCGACGCGTTCAACGATCCTGCGGGTCCGAAGGTGTTCTTCATCTCGCTGAAAGCCGACGGCACCGGCCTGAACCTCACCGCGGCCGACTACGTCATTCACTACGATCCCTGGTGGAACCCGGCAGTGGAAGACCAGGCCACTGATCGAACCCACCGCATCGGCCAGACCCGCGCGGTGTTCTCGTACAAGCTGATCACTCGCGGCACCGTGGAAGAGAAGATCCTCGGGCTGCAGCAGCGAAAGCGAGAACTCGCAGCCGGCGTGCTGGGCACCGATGCCGACGTGGGCAAGGCGCTCACGGAACGCGACGTCGAAGACCTGTTCCGGTTCGAGCAGTAGTCCAAGACTTCGAAAGGCCGGGTGCACGATCACTTTGAGGCGGCTGCAGCCGCTGTGCGGTTGCGGAAGCTCATTTCGCGCCGCGGCGCTTTGGGGTGGAGGCAGTTGGCGCGCGCCGATCTCGGGGCCAGAGGCCGCTGCCAGGCTTGGGCGGGCGCCTCTACCTCCTGTCCCAACGTCCACGAGCCGACGGCGCTCCGGGTTCAGGACGACCTCCACCGGCCTTTCCTGGGCGCGCCCTCTCGGAGCTGCCCTTCGTCCCGGCGGAGCTGCCCTTCGTCCCAACGCATGCCCCGCTCACGCGCCAGGGAGCGCAAGCCGCAGCCGCCCTCGGAGCGCCACCTCGGGGGAGGCGGCCGCGGACCGAGACCTTGCTTCGCGAGCAGCCTGGCGATCGCGTCGGGCTTGGTTGCGGCCTCGAGCCAGTGGGCCTCGCCGGCCACCGCTCCACCTCAGTTCGAGAAGTTCAGCCAGCCCGCGGTGATTCTGAAGGCGGTGCTCGAACGCGAGGCCGACGCACCGAGCTGGATTGCGACCGAGTACAAACGCAGCGCGCTCGATTACCCGCTCCGAGCGCACGTGGGCCGGCTACCACTGGAGTTGGTGATCGCGACCGTCGGCAAGCTGGCGTTCGCCGGCACCGTGACGTTGCTCGACGGGTACTCGCCCCTGGCCGAAGTCCTGCTTGCCTATTCGTACCTCCGCGATCCCGAGGCAACGCTCCGCGAGGCCGAGAAGTTGGAGGGCAGCGCGAAAGACGGCTGGCTGCTGATGCGACGTCGCATGGGGTTG
>JAYTAT010000025.1:0-2299 GCA_043737315.1 Archangium sp. | reverse complement strand
AGGAGTCGAGGAACAGCACCTCGACCTTGTGACCTGCGCGGCGCGCTTCTTCGATGGCCCGGGGGGCGTCTTTGAGGAACTGGCCTTCACGCACGTCGACCACGAACGCGAGCAGGTCGCGCGATTCGCCCAGCTCGGTGACCTTCATCAAGAGAGGCGCCGGCAGGTTGTCGATGCAGAACCAGCCCGCGTCTTCGAGGGCACGAATGGCGGTCGACTTGCCCGAGCCCGACATGCCGGTGATGACGATGATGCTCTTCAAGGTCACTCCACCTCTTCTTCGTCGTGGTGGCGCCTGACCACCGAGCTGCTGGTCTGCGGCGTGCCGATGCGGTTGGCGGTACCAGAGATGGCCTGCGTCACCTTCTCAGCGAACTCCTGCGCCGAGTGGTGGCCACGCAGCTTGAGCAGGTGATTGCGCGCGGCGACCTCGACGATGGTGGTCATGTTGCGGCCCGGGCGCACGGGCACCACGGAGAGCGGGGCCTCGACGCCGACCAGCGGCATCAACTTCTCATCGAGACCCAGCCGGTCGTACTCGGCCGAGTTGGTCCACTCGACGAACTCGATGATGAGCTCGATCTTCTTGCGGTCGCGCACCGAGGCCACGCCGAAGAGATCCTTGATGTTGAGAATGCCCAGACCGCGGATCTCCATGTGGTGCTGAATGAGGTCGTTGCCATGGCCGTACACGTCGCCCGCGCGGCGGGTGAGGTTGACGATGTCGTCGGCCACCAGGCGGTGACCACGCATGACCAGGTCGAGCGCGATCTCTGACTTACCGATGCCCGACTTCCCCAGCATCAACACGCCCACGCCGAACACGTCGATGAGCACGCCGTGCAGGCTGCCGGTGGCGGTGAGCGCTTCTTCGAGGAACGCCTGCACCTGGCTGATGAAGGCCGAGCTCACCAACGGGGTGCGCATCAAGGCGAGTCGCGAACGGCGGCACCCTTCCAGCAGCGGGCGGGGCAGCTCGAGGCCCTTGGTCACCACCACGCAGGCCAGGCGGCTCTCGAACAGCTTGCTGAGCACGGCGCTTTGTTGCTCTTCGGTCAGCGTGCGCAGGTAGCTGATCTCGGTGTTGCCGAAGACCTGCACGCGCTCGGAGTGAAGGTGTTCGGTGAAGCCGGTGAGCGCCAGGCCGGGCTTCTGAATGCGGCTCGAGCTGATGGCGTGCTCGAGGCCTTCGTGGCCTGCGACGAGCTCGAGCTTCAGGTCGTACTGCTCGTCAGCGAGCAGGCGCGACACGGGGATCTGCAGGGCGGTAGGCACGAAGGTGATTGTGCATGCGGCGCGTCACCTGCGCCATGGCGAACCCACCCCGGAAAGCGAGGACTGAGGTACTTCAAGCCGCATGGTGGAGCAGCTCAACATTCTGGGCCTCTGGGAGCGCACTCCTGAGGGGCCGAAGGAACCGGAGAAGCCGGTGGATCTTCCGCCTCTGCTGCCGGTCGATCCGCGGCAGGGAGGTCTCGCATCGAGGATGCATGTGTGGCGCTCGATGCTCCGGCGCTGCGGGCCGCACATGCAGAGTTGATCTCTCAGTTCGGTGATTAGACGTGGGCCGCGCAAGCCCCTGCGTGGGCCACGGCGCTGGAGCAGCTCTCGTCGGCGCTTCCAGAGGCGCTGCTTTCACTGGAGCGTCTACCCTCGATGACGCAGTTCCTCTTCGGGCGGGTGCGAACGGCGGCGTTGCTCCGTGCAGCCCGTCAGCTGGGCGCGGCTGGCACGCTCGCCGACGGAAGAGCCTCGGGTTATCTCGCGCTCATTGCGGGCGACTTCGTGCTCGCTCGGCAGTTGCTCTCGGGCCGGGAAGACGCGCGGTCGCTGGGCTACCTGGGTGAAGCCGCGTGGGGGCAGGGTGATGCGTTCGGTGCCTTGCAGGCGTACTGCCGCGCGAGCCTGGTGGGCGAGATTGATCAGGCGCACGCGAGGTGTCAGCCGGTGATTGAGTTGCTCGAGCTGGGTGATGAGCTCGAGCTCGATGATCCGTTCGCCTGGTTGGCCGTGCTCGCGGATCTCGCGGGCAAACATTCGCCCCGGTCGTCGATGGTGGGCAAGACTCAGGCACCCAGACGCTCCCGATGCGGGGCCGTACGTGACCTCTCCCCTGATCGCGGCGCGGCCGTTCAACGCAGTGGTCCCCGTGGGCTACACGCAAGGCACTCCCACGCCGTTGGTGGTGTTGCTGCATGGGTACACCGCGACCGGTGCCACGCAAGACGCGTACTTTCATCTGAGCGAGCTCGCGCAGCAGCGCACCTTCCTGCTTGCGCTGCCCGACGGCATAGGTCCC
>JAYTAT010000024.1:0-36829 GCA_043737315.1 Archangium sp. | reverse complement strand
CCGGCCTCTACGCCTCCAAGAACGTGTTCGTCACCGGTGGCTCGAGTGGCATCAACCTGCGCATCGCCGAAGCGTTCGGCGAGATGGGCGCGAAGGTGGCCATCAACGGCCGCAAGGTCGAGAAGCTCGAAGCGGCCGTGGCGCAGCTGCGCGCGAAGGGCATCACCGCTGAAGGCTACCCAGCCGACGTGCGCGACTATGCCGCGGTCGAAGGCGCGCTCGAGTCGGCCGTGAAGGCGTTCGGCGGCCCCATCGACGTGCTGATCTGCGGCGCCGCGGGCAACTTCCCCGCGCCGGTGGCCATGATGTCGTCCAACGGCTTCAAGGCCGTGATGGACATCGATGTGCTCGGCAGCTTCAACGCCTGCCGCGCGGTGTTCGAGAGGATGACCAAGCCCGGTGGGGTGATCATCGCGATATCAGCCCCGCAAGCGCAGGTGCCGTACCCGATGCAGGCGCATGTCTGCGCGGCGAAGGCGGGTGTCGACATGCTGATGAAGACGCTGGCCATGGAGTGGGGCCCCGTCGGCGTGCGCGTGATGTCGATCTGGCCCGGGCCCATCGACGACACCGAAGGCATGCAGCGACTGGCTGGCGACCCCGAGGTCAGGCAGAAGGTGGAGAAGGCGTTGCCGCTCCAGCGTTTCGGCACCAAGGACGAGGTCGCGCAGCTGGCGTTGTTCCTTGCGTCGCCGGCGGCGAAGTACATCACCGGCAGTGTGCACAACGTCGACGGTGGCATGTCGCTCATCGGCGGCAATTTGCTGAGCATGTGACGAGTCGTTCCGCCGCATCTGAGGGGGACAGTCCTCACCACTCGCGTCCCGCAAAGTCCGCAACTCCTGCAAGGTCGCACGAGCTGCACAGCGATCTGCCCTCTTTCCCCGGCGTCTTCCTGGGGAAAACCGGGGCGTGGCGCTGGGCATACGGCTTGCTCAGCTGCCGCGCCATGATGCGACACCTCCCCCTTCTGGCGTTGGTGCTCGCGAGCTGTACCTCGTCGCCGGGTGAGCCGAGCGCATCGGCCAGCACTTCAGGGCTCACCTCGACAGACACCTTCGAGCAGTGGAAGGAGCGCTACCTCGCCTCCGACCAGGTCAATCGCGCCGAGCTCGAAGCCACCGGCGTGGCGCTGGCTGAAACGCGTCGCGCTTCATTTCGTGAGTTGCTGCTGAACGACCCTGAACGCGCGCTCGAGCTGGCGGTCACCCCGGTCGAGCGCACCGCCCTTCCCGCATCCATCACCCGGCACCTCGAGGTCTGGCGCGATGGCCGCGGGACCTTTCACGTGGTCGGTGGAACGGAAGGCCCGCTGGAGCGCTTCGTCACCTTCGACGGCGTCGACGAGGTGTTGCGCGCAGGCGTGTTCGGTCAACGGAGCCTGGGCGTGACGCAGCAGAACGTTCGCCTGCACGGCGTCGCGCTCGACGGCGCCATCGCGATGACGAACAGCCGCATGCGCCGCATCTTCCCGGGCGAAGCGCGGCCTGAGCTTCCCGTCGAGCTGCCCCGCGCCTGCCCCATCTCGCGTAAGAAGGCCGAGCCCGAGCTGCTCTTTCACGGCGGAGACACGCTCTACGGTTTCTGCCTGCCCGCTCACGCCGAGCAGTACGACGACACGCTCGCGCTCGGTGAAGAGCAGAGCGCCGCCGACGAAGGCCTTCCCCCCGCCAGCACGTGGACTGAAGGCGCCAAGACGGTGCTCTACGTGCGCGTCGATTTTCCCGATGTGGTGGGCGAGCCCGTCTCGGTCGCGACCGCGCAATCCGCGATCGACACGAGCACCAACCAATTCTTCCAGTCGAACTCGTACGGCAAGACCTCGCTCAGCACGACGGTGACGCCCACCCTGCGGCTCCCGCTCACCCAGGCTGAGTACAAGACCGGCGATCAGTACCTGCGCTTGCGCAACGACGCGCTGGGGGCGGCGCGTGACGCCGGCATCGACCCGAACATGTACAGCTTCGACGTGATCGCCTTCGCGCCGACCTTCTCGGGCTGGGCCGGCCGCGGTTACGTCGGTGGCAAGGGCACCTGGCTCAACGGAAACTTCAGCTTGCGCGTCACCGCCCACGAGCTGGGCCACAACTACGGCGTGTACCACGCGAACTATTGGAACTCGGCGGGCATGACGGTGATCGGGCCCGGTACCAGCACCGAGTACGGCAACCCCTACGACGTGATGGGCGGCGGCGGCGGCCAGGGCAATCACTTCAACGCCTGGTTCAAGAAGCGTTTTGACTGGGTCTTGCCCGGGGCGATCGCCAACGTCACCACCAGCGGTACCTACCGGATTCAAGAGCTCGAGAAGCCGATCACCGCGGGCCTTCACGCCGCGAAGGTGATCCGCGATGCGTCGAAGGACTACTGGGTCGAATACCGCCCGGCCATCAACACGCCCCACACCAAAGACGGCGTCTCGCTCAACTGGGGCTACGCGGGGAACGCGGCCAGCAACCTGCTCGACCTCACGCCGGGTGACGGTTCGCGCAACAACTCGACGTTGGTCATCGGGCGCACGTTCTCGGATTCTCTGGCGGGCATTCACTTCACCCCGGTGGCCAAGGCGGGCACGTCACCCGAGGCGATCGACGTGGTGATCAACCTCGGCACCTTTCCCGGCAATCGTGCGCCCACACTTTCGCTGACCGCCAGCACGCAGACCGCCATGGTGGGCCAGCTGATCACCTTCACCGCGACCGCGAGCGATCTCGACGGCGACACGTTGGCGTATGCGTGGGACTTCGATGACGACAGCTGGGGCGCCAACGCCGCGGTGGTGAGCCGGGCCTTCACGGTCGCGCGCGCCCACAACGTGAGGCTCACGGTGAGCGACATGAAAGGCGGCACGGCCAGCCGCTCCATCCTCATCACCGTCGGTGCACCGGCCACCTTCACGCTCTCGGGCGTGGTGCTCGCAGGCGTGACTACGGTCTCGGGCGTGCGGATCAGCGATGGCACCCGCGCGACCGTCAGCGCAGACGACGGCACGTATGTGCTCACCAACGTTCCCGCGGGCAGCTTCACGCTCAATGCTGCGAAGACCGGCTTCACCTTCACGCGTTCGTTCGCAGCCCCCTTGACGGTCAGCGGCAGTCAGAGCGCGCTCGACTTCACGGCCACGGTGGTGGCTGGATACACGCTGCGCGGCAAAGTCACCTTCGGTGCGGTCAACGTGGCTGGCGTGACGGTGAGCGATGGCACGCGCGGGGCCACCACCAATGCCGGCGGCGACTTCGTGCTCTCGGGCGTTCCGACGGGTCGCTTCACGCTGACGGCCACCAAACCGGGCTGGGAGTTCAGGCCCCTGGGTTTCACCAACCCCATCGAAGTGTTCGGCGGCGACCTGTCAGCGCTCAACTATTCCGCGACCGGCCAGACGTTGTACGGAACGATTCCCAATGCGGGGGTGACCACGGCGCCGGTCGTCACCGACGGGGTCCGTACGGTGACCGCGACCGCGGCAGGCTCGAACTGGAACTATTACGTCTCGGCGGTTCCCAACGGTACGTGGAACCTGGTGGCCACCAGCCCCGGGGTCACGCTCACGCCCGGCAGCTTCATGAACCCGGTCGTCGTGCAGGGCCAGAGCCGCGGCAACTTGAACTTCCAGGTCACCAGCGGGACCACGTTTCAGGTTCAAGGCACCGCGCGCACGGGCGGCACCCCCCTGCCGAACGTCGTCATCACCGACGGCACCCGCAGCGCGACCACCGACTCGCTGGGCACCTACACCCTCGTCGGAGTTCCCCCAGGCTCGTTCACGCTGACCCCCACCCTGTCGGGCTACGCCTTCGTGCCGGCCACGCTGGCGGTCACCGTGACCACGGCGAACCTCACCGGCAGGGATTTTTCCACCACGGTGGTGAACATGCCGCCGGGCGTGATGACGGCGGCCGCTGCGACGCCCAGCCCCGTGACCGCCACCACCACGCAGCTCACGGCGCTCGGTTCGGATGACTCGGGAGAACCGGCGCTCACCTACTCGTGGAACATCGTCGGCTCGTACCCCGTCTCGTTCTCGGCGAACGCGACCAACTCGGCCAAGAACAGCATGGTCACCTTCACGGGCCCGGGCACGTACACCTTCGAGTGTCTGATTCAGGACCCGGGCGGCTTGACCGCGCGCAGCTCGGTGGTGGTGCAGGTGCAGCAAACGTCGACCGGCCTCGACATCACGCCCGCGAGCGCGACGGTGATGACGGGTGCGATGCAGAACTTCCAGGCTACGCAGCGTGACCAATTCAATCGCGCGATGTTCGGAGGCAACCCGATGTGGACGGTTTCTGGCGGCGGCGCCATCAGCCCCTCGGGCACGGTAGCGCCCTTCACCGCGAGTGCGACGCCGGGTGGACCGTTCATCATCACCACCACCGTCGGAGGTCGCACGGCGACGGCGATGGTCACCGTGGTCGGAGCGGGAACACCGACCGTCATCGGCACGGCGAGCGCGGCACCCAACCCCGTACCGGGCACCACCACCCAGCTGTCCGTTCGCGCGACCGACGACACCGGAGAGCCGTCGCTCGTCTACCGCTGGTCGACGTCACTTGCGCCCTCACCGGTGACCTTCGCCACCAACGACGACAACGCGTCGAAGAGCGTGGTGGCCACGTTCACCGAAGCGGGTGACTACGAGTTCCTGGTCACGGTGGTCGACCCCGCGGGTAACACGGTGACGAGCCAGGTCTCCGTCACGGTGCAGGCCACGCCCACCGTGCTCGACGTGCAGCCCAGCGTGGTCGACCTGCAGGCCGGCCAGACGCAGCTGTTCTCGGCGAGCGTGAATGATCAGTTCGGGGCGCCGCTCGTGCCGCAGCCCGCGGTGACCTGGAGCATCGCCGCGGGCGGGTCGGTGAATGGCGCAGGCGAGTTCGTGGCGGGAACCACGCCGGGTGGACCCCATCGGCTCACCGTGTCTTCAGGGGCGCTCTTCGCTTCAGCGCAGATCACCATCAACGCGAGGCCCGACACACAGGCACCGGCGGTCTCTCTGACTCAACCCCTCGGAGGCACCCGGCTCATCGGCGCCACCACCTTGATTGCCACGGCGCGTGACGACGTGGGCGTGGTGCAGGTGAGTTTCTTCGCCGATGGCACCACGGCGCTCGGGTCCGTCAGCGCTGCCCCGTGGGAGGCGACCTTCGATGCGTCGACGCTCACCGACGGTGCCCACGTGTTGACGGCGCGCGCGGTGGATGCGGCGGGTAACGCGGCCCCGAGTGCGGGTGTGTCCGTCATCGTCGGCGTGCTGCCCAGCGACACCACACCGCCGCTGGTGCAGGTGCTCACCCCGGTCGCAGACGCGCTCACCGGTCTCTTTGTTGCGGTGTCGATCGAAGCGTCTGACGACGTGGCGGTCACCCAGGTTCAGCTCGAGCTCGATGGTGCGGTGGTGACCACGCTGACGGCCGCGCCCTGGGCTCAGACCTTCGAGGTGACGGTCGGCCCCCACACGTTGGTGGCGATTGCCTTCGACGCCGCTGCCAACACGACCCGCAGCACCGCGACCTCGTTCATCGCCAGTCAAGCCCCCATCACGCCGCCCGAACCCGAGAAGGTGCTGGGCGGTTGCGGTTGCACGGCGGTCGATCCGGGTTCGTGGAACCTGGTGCTGTTGCTGCTCGGGTTGGCGCTGCGCTCGCGCCGGCGTTGAGTCACACAACCGTCACACAGATGTAACCGGGCGGTTCTCTCATGTTTGCTCAATGGGCCCATGGCCTCACTTCAGGGTTTCATCCGCTTCCTCCTGCCTCGTGAACAGCACTGGTACGACATGTTGGAGGAGCTGGGCCGCCTCGGGTTGGAAGCCAGCAAGGCGCTTCACACCTTCAAGGATCAGCCGGCCTCCAAGGTGCGCGAGGCGGTACAGGCCATCGAACACCGCGCCGACGACGTGGTGCGCAAGATGGAAGACGCGCTCGCTCGAACCTTCGTCACGCCGCTCGACCGTGAAGATCTGCACCGGCTGACCAGCGAGCTCGACGACATCATCGACTTCTGCAACCTGTCGGCGCGCTGCTTCAACCTGTACCACCTCGAGCGCCCCACGCCGGCGATGGTGCAGCTGATGGAAAAGCTCGAAGCCTGCACCGCCATCATCGCTGAGACGGTGCCCCTGCTGCGCACGCACGAGTACCACAACCTTCTGGAAGGCGGCCGCAAGGTGCGCTCACTCGAGAAGGAGGCCGACTCGATCTACCGGCAGGCGATTTCGCAACTCTTCTCTGATTCGCACCCCGACTTCCGCGAGCTGCTCAAGCAGAAGGAAGCGCTCGACGACCTCGAGGCCGCAGTCGACTACTGCGACAACGTGGCCGACCTGCTCGCCAACCTGGCCGTGAAGCATGGTTAGCCTTTTGATCGCGGTGGTCTTGATGGCCATCGTCTTCGACTACATCAACGGTTTTCACGACGCGGCCAACGCGATCGCGACCGTGGTGTCGACGGGCGTGCTGCCGATTCGCACGGCGGTGTTCCTCGCCGGCATCTTGAACTTCATGGGAGCGATGACCGGCACGGCGGTCGCCAAGACCATCGCGACCGGCTTCGCTGACCCGAGCACCGTCTCGCAGGCGGTGGTGTTGGCGGCGCTCATCGGCGCCTCGACGTGGAACATCATCACCTGGTGGTTCGGCATTCCCTCGAGCAGCTCGCACGCGCTGGTCGGGGGGCTCGCGGGCGCGGTGGTGGCTCACGCAGGGCTGAGCGCGTTCAAG
This sequence comes from Archangium sp., assembly GCA_043737315.1. Taxonomy (GTDB): domain Bacteria; phylum Myxococcota; class Myxococcia; order Myxococcales; family Myxococcaceae; genus Archangium_A. The sequence goes on along the minus strand of JAYTAT010000024.1, from coordinate 30,110 downwards.
TGGGGCGCGCTGGTGCAGAAGGTGTTGGTACCGCTGGTCGCCTCGCCCACCATCGGCTTCGTGGTGGCGTTCTTCACCATGCTCGGCCTGGTGTGGATCGCGCGGGGACATTGGAAGCGCCCGGTGTTGATGGCGCTGTGGGTGGTGGCTTTCGCGGTACTGATTCTGGCGCTGTACAACGGCCAGGCCATCGGACTGGCCCTGGCGAAGTCCACCCTCGAGACGCGCATCGTGCTGGGCCTGGGCGTCGCGTTCTTGATCGCGGTGCCGGTGTTGTACGGGGCGCGCCCGAGCATCGTGCAGGCGCACTCGCGGCGGCTGCAGCTGCTGTCAGCGGCGATGATGGCGTTTGGTCACGGCAGCAATGATGCGCAGAAGTCGATGGGCATCATCACGCTGGCACTGGTCGCGTTCATGACCGCCGGCCACGCACAACCCGAGTGGATGCCCGCGTGGGTGATGCCGGCTGACGCGGATCACGTGCCGACCTGGGTGATCATTTCGTGTGCGCTGGCGATCGCGGCAGGCACTGCAGCGGGCGGCACACGCATCATCAAGACGATGGGCACGAAGATCATTCGCATCACGCCGATTCAGGGGTTCGCGGCCGAGACCGCGGGCGCGCTGACGATTCTGGGCGCGAGCCACCTGGGTATTCCGGTGTCGACCACGCACGTGATCAACGCGTCGATCATGGGCGTCGGCGCCTCTCGCCGCATCTCAGCGGTGCGCTGGGGCGTGGCAGGCAACATCTTGATTGCCTGGGTGGTCACGCTGCCGTTCTCAGCAGGGCTCGCCTTTGCCGCCATGAAGGTGCTCGCCTTTTTCGGGGCGTGACCCTGCGACAGCGGGGAAGAGGTTTTTCACGTCTTCTGCTTCTCGACCGCGAAGAGCAGCGCCTCAGGCGTGCAGGGCATCGGCAGATCCACCTCGCGCCCCTTCGGCCCGAACGCCGTCACCGCATCACGCAGCGCCGCGACCACCGCGAGCGCCAGCATCAACGGGGGCTCGCCCACCGCCTTGCTCCCATGAATCACATCGGCCTGCGGGGCGTTCTGCAGCAGCGCCACGTTGAACTCGAGCGGCGCATCACCGAACGCGGGAATCTTGTACGTGTCGGGGCTGTGCGTGCGCAGGAAGCCCTTCTCGTCGAAGCGCACCTCTTCACAGGTGAGCCAGCCGACGCCCTGAATGAACCCGCCCTCGACCTGACCGCGATCGATCGTCGGTACCAGTGAGTTGCCGACGTCCTGAAGAATGTCGACACGACGCAGCCGGTGCTCACCCGTCAGTCCACTCAGCTCGACCTCACAGACCGCCGCGCCGTACGCGAAGTAGTGGAACGGCTTGCCCTTCCCCGTCGCGCGGTCGTAGGTGATGTCGGGCGTCTTGTAGAACCCGGTCGCCGACATCGAGACCTGCGAGAGGTACGCCTCACCGGTCACCTTCGCGAAGGGCAGCGCCAGCTCGGGCCGTGACGCGAGGAACACCCGGCCACCGGCGAACAGAATGTCCTTCGCGCTCTCAGAAGGAACCCCGAGCAGCCGCGCCGCCACCGGCCGCAACCGCTCACGCAAGCTCTCGCAAGCCACCTTCACGGCCTGGCCATTCAAGTCAGAACCACTCGACGCCGCAGTCGCAGACGTATTGGGCACCTTGTCGGTCGCCGTGTTCATCACGCGAATGCTCGAAGGCGACACGCCCAGCTCATGCGCGCAGATGGCGAGCATCTTGGTGTGCAACCCCTGCCCCATCTCGGTGCCGCCGTGATTGAGCTGCAGGCTGCCATCGCCGTAGATCATCACCAGCGCGCCGGCCTGGTTGAGGAACGACGTGGTGAAGCTGATGCCGAACTTCACCGGCGTGAGCGCGAGGCCCCGCTTCACGTGCTTCTGCGAAGCGTTGAACGCGGCGATGTCGACCTTCCGCTTGTCGTAGTCGGAAGACTTGAGCAGCTCGTCGAAGATGCGAGGCAGCCGGCTGTCTTTCACCTCTTGCCAGAACGGCGTGAGATTCCGCGGGGCGGTGCCGTAGAGATTTTTCCGTCGCACCTCCACCGGATCGAGCCCGGTGCGCTCGCAGAAGCGGCTGATCACATCTTCGATCACCGCCATGCCCTGCGGCCCACCGAAACCACGGAACGCGGTGTTCGAGGGCAGGTTGGTCTTCGCCACCCGGCCGGTCAAACGAACGTGCGGCAGGAAGTACCCGTTGTCCGAATGGAACAACGCACGATCGAGAATCGCGCGGCTCAGATCCGAGCTGAAGCCACCATCGCTGAACAGCTGCGCGTCGAGGGCGACGAGCGTGCCATCTCGGGTGAAGCCGACATCGAAGCGCGTCAGAAACGGGTGACGTTTCCCCGTCCACATCATGTCTTGATCGCGATTGAGCCAGACCTTCACCGGCCGGCCGGTCGCCAACGCAGCAAGTGAAGCCATGGCGGCGTAGTTGGCGGCCTGGGTCTCCTTGCCACCAAAGCCGCCGCCCATGCGCGGCACCTCGACGACCAGCTGGTGCCGCTGCCACCCAAGCGCATGCGCGACGATCGTCTGCACTTCGGTCGGATGCTGCGTGGAGCAGTACAGCTTCAGCGCGCTCCCCTCTTCCGGCACCGCGAGCGTGACCTGCGTCTCAAGATAGAAATGATCCTGCGCGCCGGTGCGCACTTCGCCCTGGAAACGCACGTCGGCGGTGGCCAGCGCCGAGCTCGCATCGCCGCGCTGCATCAGGTGAAGCTCAGAGAGCCAGCTCTGCTTCGCGATGGCGTCTTCGATCGTCACCACCGCGGGGAGCACCTCGAGATCGACCTTCACCGCCGCCACGCCTGCACGGCAGGCCTCGTACGTCTCACCCACCACCAGCGCGATCGCCTGCCCCAGAAAGTGCACCTCTTCGCTGGCGAGCAGCTCTTCGTCGTGAATGACGGGGCCGACGTTGTTCTCGCCGGGCACATCGCGCGAAGTGAGCACGGCCAGCACGCCAGGCACCCGGCGCGCCTTCGACGTATCAATGCCACGAATGCGTCCACGCGCGTGGGTCGAGCCCACCACCTGGGCCACCAACATCCCGGCCGGCGCGGGAAGATCGTCGACGTACTTCGCCTCGCCGCTCGTGTGACGCAGCCCACTCTCATGGAGCAGCGGCTGGTGGAGCGGCGTGAGCTGCGACTCCGGCACGGAGGTGACCGTCTTCGTCGGGTGCTTCTGCAGGTCAGCCACGGGCCACCTCCTCAGCGGTCTGCACGGTCGCGGCATGACGGCCCACGAGCGCAGGTTGTTTCACCACGCGCGTCTCATCGAAGAACCCGCGCAGCAGATTGGCCGCGACCAGTGTTCGATACGGAGCGCTGCCACGGTGATCCGACATCGGCGTGAAATCCGTCGAGATCGCCTTCGCTGCGGCAGCGACACCCGCTTCGTTCCACGGTTGCCCGACCAGCGCCGCCTCGGCGTTCGCCGCACGTTTCGGGGTCGCCGCCATGCCGCCGTACGCCAGCCGAGCCAGGGTCACCCGGCCACTCGCGTCGGTGTCGACGTAAAAGGCCGCCGAGACGGTGCTGATGTCGAGCTCACGCCGCTTCGAGACCTTGTACGAAATCGCCCGCGCCGACGAAGGCACCCGTGGCACTTCGATCGCAGCCAGGATCTCTTTTGCAGCGAGCGCCGTCTTTCGATACCCAGGGAAGAACTGATCGAGCGGAACGCGGCGCTCACCACCCCGCCCCCGGATGATCGCCGTCGCGCCAAGGCTCAGCAGCGCCGGAGCGAGATCTCCAATGGGCGACGCGGTGCAGAGATTTCCACCGAGCGTGCCGCGGTGTTTGATCTGCCGCGCTCCGAAGTACCGCACCATGCGGTGCAACGAAGGCAGCCGCGCCTCGCAGAAGTCTTCCAGCTCCGAGACGGTCGCGCCGCTGCCCAGCCGGAAGCCGCCGTCGATCTCCGCGAGGGTCTTGAGCTCACCGAGCGCCTCGAGCGAGATCAGCTTCGGTAGCACGGCGAACTTCTTGGTGACCTCGAGCGAAAGGTCCGTTCCGCCCACCACGAAGCGGGCGTCAGGGTGCGCATCGAGCTCGGCCCACAAGGCCTCGAAGGTCGAAGGCGTGGCGAAGCGTTGACCTGAGCCTTCATACGAAAGCGCCATCGACTCAGGCGCGGAGCGCGACAACGAATCGGAGAAGCGATCCTTCGGGCACGAACCCGCCACCACCATCGCCGCTTCGCGGATCGGCCGATACCCGGTGCAGCGGCACAGATTTCCGCAGAGCTGATCATCGAGCTTCCACGGTGCGTCGAGGTCGGTTCGATAGGTCGCCTCGAACATCGCCATCACGATGCCCGGCGTGCAGAAGCCACACTGGCTGCCCAGCGCCCTGGCCATCGCGACTTGCGCGGGGTGATAGCCGTCTTCGCCCTTCGCCTTCAGCGCCTCGACGGTGACCAGATGTTTGCCCTGCACCATCGGCAACAAAAGCAGGCACGAGTTCACCGCACGCCAGGTGGGCCGACCGTCGGGGCCGACTTCAGCGACCGCCACGGTGCATGCGCCGCAGTCACCTTCAGCGCAGCCTTCTTTGGTGCCGGTCATGCCCCGTCGATCTCGCAGGTAGCGCAACAGGGTCGTGGTCGGGCTCAGACCACGCTCTTCCATCCACTCGCCGTTCAGGTTGAAGCGCAGGTGATTCATCGGGGGCCGTTTCTACCACTCCACCGCGCCGGGGGAGCAGGGCGTATGTTCAGGGCATGCAGAGGCTGGTGCACGCGCTCGACGCCGTGAAGGCGACGCGCTCGAGGAAGGCGAAGGTCGGCCACCTGTCGGCCCTGCTCCGTCTGCTCTCGAAGGAAGAGCTGCCCGTCGCAGCGCGACTCATTCTGGGCCGGGTGCTGCCCGTGGGCGACACCCGCACTCTCGCCGTGGGCTGGGCGCTGCTCAGTGCAGCCGCGGCAGACGCGTCGGGCCAGCCGCTGGGTGTGCTCGCCCTCAAGAGCCGCGAGCTGGGCGACTTTGGAGAAGCGCTCGAGCTGCTGCTGCCCGCGGGTGATCGCCACCTGCCGTTGCTCGAGGTGCCTCAGTTTCTCGACCGCGTCGCAAGCACGGTCGATCGAACCGAGAAGCAGAAGGTTCTGACCGAGCTGCTCGGCCGCGCCGCACCGTGGGAGGCGCGCTACCTGGTCAAAGCGATCCTCGGCGAGCTGCGCATCGGCGTGCAGCTGGGGATCTTCGAAGAGGCGCTCGCCGAAGCCTTCGGAGCGACGCTGGAAGAACTCCGGAAGGCGTCAGCGCTCACACCCGACCCCGGCGCATTGGCAGTGCTGGCCTTCGAGAAGCGGCTGGGCACTGCCGGCGTCATTCCCGGAAACGTGGTGGCCTTCATGCTCGCCACCCCGATCGAGGCCGTCAAGGAGCCCATCGAGCTTTCGATGACCATCCTCGAAGACAAGCTCGATGGCGTGCGCATGCAGGCCCACGTGTGGGACGGTCAGGTGCGGCTCTTCGCGCGCGGGCAGGACGACGTCACCGCGCAATTTCCGGAGATCGCCGCGGGCTTGAAGCAGCTGCCGCGCGCCGTGGTGCTCGACGGAGAAGTGATCGCCGTGCGCCCCGACGGGTTCGCGAGGCCCTTTCAAGCCCTGCAAGCCCGGCTCAATCGCGCCGCTCCGGGTGCGAAGGTGATCGCGGCCACGCCGGTGGCCTTCGTCGCGTACGACATCTTGTTCGATGGCGAGTCGGTGCTCGATCTTCCGTGGACTGAGCGAAGGAAGCGCCTCGAGACGTTGCCGCTCAAGCTCAACCCCGTCGTGCCGCTCAGGCCAGACCTCGAGCTCGAGCCGCAGCTCGACGACGCCTTCACCGCGGCGCGTGCGCGGGGCAACGAAGGGCTGATGATCAAACGCGTCGACGCTCGCTACGAAGCGGGCAGACGTGGCAGCGCCTGGCGCAAGGTGAAGCGCGCGTACGCTACGCTCGACGTGGTGATCACCCGGGCAGAACGCGGTCACGGCAGACGCGCGGGCGTGCTGTCGGACTACACGTTCGCGGTGTGGGACGACGCGCAGCTGGTGGAGATCGGCAAGGCGTACTCCGGGCTCACCGACGTCGAGATCGAGCTCATGACCAGGCGGCTCGAGGCGATCACCATCAGCCACTCAGGGCCCTACTTCGTCGTCAAACCAGAGCTGGTGATCGAGGTCGCCTTCGATGGCCTGCAGAAGTCGCAGCGGCACAGCAGTGGCTTTGCGCTTCGTTTTCCTCGCATCGCCCGGCTGCGTGATGACAAGGCGCCGCATGACGCAGACACGCTGGCGACGGTGAAGGCCTTGTTCGACGCCCAGGTGGACTCAGGTCATCGAGAGCAGCCGCCTCAGCTGAGCTTGTTCGAGTAGCCGCCGAAGGGGTCTGGCCAGAACGGGGGGCTCACCAACTGGCATACGCCATGCGTTGAATCTTCCACGCGCGCCGCCGATCGGCGTCTTTCGACGCTGCGGAGCGTGGTGCTCCGCGCTCACAAGGAGAAAAGTCATGTCCTACTTTCAAGGCTTTGTTGCGGCAGTACCCACCAAGAACAAAGAGGCTTACCGAAAGCAGGCCCAGGATGCGTTGCCGCTCTTCAAGGAGTTTGGCGCCACACGGATGGTCGAGGCCTGGGGCGAAGATGTGCCAGAGGGCAAGGTCACTGACTTCAAGCGCGCCGTGCAGGCCCAGCCCGACGAGACGATCGTGTTCAGCTGGGTCGAGTATCCAGATCGAGCCACACGCGACTCAGCCCAGAAGAAGATGATGGCTGATGAACGCATGAAGACGATGAGTGCGGCCATGCCATTCGATGGGCATCGCATGCTCTCTGGTGGCTTTGCGCCCCTGGTCTCGGAGGGCGCAGGCAAAGGCGGCTATGTGGATGGTTTCGTGGTGCCGGTTCTTGACAGCAAGAAGGGGGCGTACCGCGCTCTCGCGGCCAAGACGTCTGCGATGTTCAAGGAATACGGCGCCGTGAGTGTGGTCGAGGCCTGGGGCGACGACGTGCAGCCGGGCGAAACCACCGACTTCTACCGGGCCACGCAGGCCACTGCCGGGGAGAAGGTGGTCTTCTCGTGGGTCGCCTGGCCCGACAAGGCGACGCGCGACAAGGCGTGGGAGGCCTGCATGAAGGATCCGCGCATGAAACCCGAGGGTGAATCTCCTTTCGACCAGCAGCGCATGTTCTGGGGCGGCTTCCAGCCAATCCTCGACGCCTGAGCGTGTCACCGACGGCGTGTTGCGCAGACACGTCTTTCCCGGGCGCGAACACCTTGAAGCACTGCAGCGCGAACGAGAGCCGCGAGACGCGCCGATACGAATACACGGGGCTCGCTGGGGCACTGCCACTTGTTTTCGCCCGCTCGAGGAACGAGGTGAACAAGGTCGCAGCCTCGTCCATCTTCTCCTGCGCTCGCGGATTCGAGCTCCTTCGCCGTAAGCGCGCCACAATCTGATTCTCCGAGCCCAGCAGCCCGCCGTTGTCACTCCACGGGCCCAGGGCTTCCGATCGGCACCTGCATCGACTTCTGAGCGAACACCTCTGCGTAGAAGCGCACCGCAGCAAGATCGCTCTTCGCGGCCGGCTTCTTCTTGAGTGCTTCGACGATCTTCGAGATCTTCCGCGGCTCCTTGGCGAGCGGCGGCTAACCAGAAGAGAGCGCACGCGAGAACCGCCTACTTCAACGCGTTGAGCAACCCGACAGCACGGTCAGGGCAGCCCACACGACGCGCCGTGGCCCGCACAGTTTCCCGCGCTGCCGGCGCTTCCTGACCTAGAGTCCGTCGCCGGTGAACACCCTCGGCGAGCCCATGTGGATCGGGCAGTACCGGCTCACGTCGCGTCTCGCGACCGGGGGCATGGCCGAGGTGTACGTGGGCCGACAGATCTCGCCCGACGGCCAGTTCGGCCCGATGGTCGCGGTCAAGCGGCTGCTGCCTCACCTGATCAAAGACTCGGCGATCGTCCGCATGTTCCTGAACGAGGCGCGCATCACCGCGCAGATCTGCCACCCGAACGTGGTGACCATCTTCGAGTTGGGTCAGGTCGAGGGCGAACCGTTCATTGCGATGGAGCTGCTCGAGGGCCGCACCTGGGCCGAGCTTCGCCAACGCGCCGCGGACCACGGAAAGCGCATGCCCGCCGGAGTCGCCCTGCGCGTACTCGCCGAGGCCTGCCGTGGCCTCGACGCCGCTCACCGGGCGGTCGACGAAGAAGGCAAGCCGCTCGCGCTGGTTCACCGCGACTTCACGCCCGACAACATTCACGTCGGCGTGCGCGGTGACATCAAGGTCATCGACTTCGGCATCGCGCGCACTGCGGCCTGGGGCGCGGGCACCGAGCCCGGCACGCTCAAGGGCAAGTTCTTCTACATGTCGCCCGAGATGATCACCGCCCAGCCCGTCGATCACCGCGCCGACATCTTTGCCGCCGGCGTGATGCTCTACGAGCAGCTGTGCGGCCGCAGACCCTTCACTGGCAACAGCGTCGACGAGGTCGTCATCCGCATCGCGCGCGAAGAGCCCGCGCTGCCGTCCACCTACGACCCCGCGGTGCCCAAAGCGCTCGAGGCGATCTGCCTGTGCGCGATCGCCAAAGAACCCCGTCGCCGCCACCAGACCCTCGCTGAGTTCGTCGAAGCGATGGAAGCGGTCGGCGGTGACTCGGTGCTCGCCACGCATCAAGAGGTGGCCGACTACGTCACCGCGCTCTTCCCCGAGAAGACCGATGAACGTCGGAGCACGCTGCGCCGCGCGCGCGAGGCAGATCCATCCGTTCCTGGCGTGATGCCTTCGGCGACGCCGGGGCAGGGCCTCGATGCCACGCTGCTTTCACCTTTTTCCGCGCTCCGACCCGCCGCGCCTGCACCGCCCGCCTCTCCGAAGGCGAAAGACGGCAAGCGGTCTGCCCTTCCGTTGATCCTCGGCGTGGCCGCGCTCATCGGCGTCGGCTTCGCCGCCTTCTTCGGGCTCAAGGGCCCGCAGCTCACCGCCACCGAACAACTCGTGAAGGCGGAGCAGTCGAAGGGTACCGACCGGATCAGCGGGCTCGTGCAGCTCGCGATGCTCCCCGATTCAACCGACGCCCAACTTGCGCGCGCCGGCGCGTTGCTCACCGAAGCCAAAGAGTGGGACGCAGTGCTGTCACTCGTCGATGGCTGGCTCATCAAGAACCCGAAGAGCCTCGACGCGCGGCTGCTCGAAGCGAAGGCTTCCGTACAAACCCGCAAGGGCAAACGTGCAGAGACCGCGGTGCGTGAAGCGGGCGTGCTCGCTCCGAACGACGCCCGGCCCGACGCGATGCTCGCGGAGCTGCGTGAGCTGCAGGCGGACCCAGGTGCTGCGCTGGAGGCGTGGACCAGGGCGGTCAACAAGGCGCCGGGCAACACCCAGTACCTCGCGCGCCAGGGTTACTGGTTGTCACAAAGCGGCCGCCTCGATGAAGCCGAGGTTGCGCTGACCAGGGCGAACAAGAAGCGCTCCGATTGGCTCACCACCGCTGAGCTCGGCTTCGTGAAGTACCGCAAGGATCAGAAGGAAGAAGCCATGCGACTGCTCCGCTCGGTGGTGAAAGAGAAGCCCGATCTGCTCGAGGGCCACTACTACCTGGCCACCGTGCTCTTTCAGAAGAACGACCTCACCGCCGCGCGCGCCGAGTATCTGGCCGCTGACGCGCTGGCTTTCACCGACACGCGCCCTTTGACGGCGTTGTGTGAGATGGAACAGATGCAGCAGACCTCCGAGCTCGCGGCCGTACAGAAGAAGATTCGCGAGCGCTTCCCGAAAGAGGCCGAGGCGTTGCTCGTGAAGTGTGCCGCCTCGGCTCCCAGCCCATGACCCGACGACTGATTCTGAACGCTGACGACTTCGGCTACGACCCCGCCGTTTCCCGTGGCATCGCCGAGTCGATGCGAAAGGGCGTGGTGTCTTCCACCACGATGATCGTCAACTCGCCGTGGAGCGAAGATGCCGCGGTCGACGCTCAAGGCCTGGCGATCGGCCTGCACTTGAACCTGGTGCGCTTCAGCTCGGTCAGCCAGCCTTCGCAGGAAATGACCGAACGCGCCGTGCTCACCCGGCAGTTCGTGGTGAACGAGACGCGCGCGCAGCTCGACCGGTTCAAGGTGCTGCTCGGCCGCGACGCCACGCACATCGACGTGCACAAACACGCGCATCGTGAACCGACGGTGCTCGGCGCGGTGGGCATCGTGGCTCGTGAACGAGGCCTCGCCGTACGCAGCATCGACGCGCGCATGCGCAGCGCACTCAAAGATGCAGGCGTGCACACCAACGACTTCTTCATCGGTGATGCCGGTGACGCCGCGTACTGGACGCCCGAGCGGTGGATCGCCGAGCTCGATGACCTGCCCAGCGAGGGCGTGATCGAGCTGATGTGTCACCCAGGTCACCGGCCCAGCCACGTGAGCAGCGGGTATGGCCCGCAGCGTGAAGTCGAGCTGGCCACGTTCCTCGATCTGGCTGGCCGTGAAGCGCTCGTCTCCAGAGGGCTGACGCTGAGTTCCTGGGCCGGCGTGTGACCCTGCTGAGGGATGCGGAAGGTCGCATCCGCTCGCCGTACGTCACGGGCCTCTTCATTCTCGTCGCGGTCGCGCTCGAAGGAGTCCTCAGCCTGCTGCTGGGCTTCGCGGGTCTGCTCCATTTCGAAGACCTCGACTCGCCGCGGGTCTTCTTCGCCACCTTTCCCACGCTCGTCTCAGGCGTGGGGGCGACCCTGGTGTGTTGGCTCGCCTTCCGTGAGCCGACGGGGCTCAACGCCACTTCGCCGCTGCACTTGTTCGGTGCGGGGTTTCTCATCGGGGCCGTCACGCTGTGCGTGTGTTGTCTCGTGCCAGCACTCGTCGAGACGACCTCACTGTCGTTGACCCCGAAGAGCGCAGGTGTGGTCGCTTCGGCCGGGCTGATGCAGTTGCTCACGCTCTCGCCGGCGGGTTTCGGAGAAGAGCTGCTCTTGCGCGGCCTGGGCTTCAACGCGCTGCGCCGGGGCATGGGCGACGTGGCGGCGGTGGCCGTCTCGAGCGTGATCTTCGGGGGGCTTCACCTGTTCAACCCCGACGCCACGGGGCTGGCCGCGCTCCAGGTCGCGCTCGTCGGCGCGTGGTTCGGTGCGCTGACCGTGCGTACGGGCTCGGTCTGGCTGGCGATGGGCGTGCACGTCGCGTGGAACTTCTTCGAAGGTTTCGTCTTCGGTCAGCCCGTGAGCGGCAACCCACCCGGCACCTCGCTGCTCATCGGGCGCAGCGGGGCCGTGCCCACGTTCTGGTCGGGTGGTGCGTTCGGCCCCGAGGCCGCGGGGTGGACGGCCGTGGTGCTCGTGCTTGCGTTGGGCCTGACGCTCGCCCTTGACTTGAGGTCGACACAGACTAGACGACGAGGTCGATGATCAAGGTCGAAGGCCTCACCAAGTACTACGGAGAGCGCGCGGCGATTCGCGACCTCTCGTTCAACATCGAAAAGGGCGAAGTCATCGGCTTCCTGGGCCTCAACGGCGCGGGCAAGTCGACCACCCTCAAGGTGCTCGGTTGCGTGCTGCTGCCCACCAGCGGCCGGGTGCTCATCGATGGCTTCGATGTCACGCGCGAGCCACACGAGATCCGCAAGCGCATCGGGTTCCTCCCCGACACCCCGCCGCTGTACGACGAGATGACGGTCGAGGGGTACCTCGCGTTCGTGGCCCAGCTGCGCGGAGTGACCAACGCCGACCTCGCCGTGCGCGTGCGTGACGCGATGGAAAAGACCTCGCTGGTCGATCGCCGCGAAGACCTGATCTCGAGCCTCTCGCACGGCTACCGGCAGCGCGTCGGCGTGGCGCAGGCGCTGGTGCACAACCCGCGTTTGTTGATCCTCGACGAGCCCACCTCGGGTCTCGACCCGGTGCAGATCGTCGAGATGCGCGAGCTGATCAAGAAGCTCAAGGGTGAACACACGGTGCTCGTCTCGAGCCACATCCTCGGAGAGATCAGCCAGATCTGTGATCGCTACCTCGTCATTCAGCAGGGCGAAATCATCGCCCGCGGCACCGAAGCCGACCTGGGCAAGCTGCTCGGCAACGAAGGTGCCGTGGAACTCGAAGTGCACGGCGCGCCCCAGAAGGCGATCGACGTGCTCAAGACGGTGCCCGGCGTGACCGACGTCACGGTGCTCAAGCTCGATGGCGACACCGCGGCGCTGCGCGTGGTGGGCACAGGTGAGCTCCGTCCTGAAATGGTCAACGCGCTGGTCGGCGCGGGCATCTCGTTGCTGCGCATCGACAAGGCGGCCGCTCGCCTGGAAAACATCTTCTTGAAGCTCACGCACGGCAAGGAGGCGGCTTGAAGAACGTATCGCTCATCACCCGCCGCGAGCTGCAGTCGTACCTGCGCACCATGAGCGGGTACATCATCATCGCGGTGATGCTCTTCATCGATGGCCTGCTGTTCAACGCCTTCGCGGTGCCCGGTACGGCCAAGAAGTCCTCTGAAGTGCTGGCCGACTTCTTCACGCTCACCTCGGGCATCACCATGGTGGGCGCGGTGTTCTTGTCGATGCGGCTCATCGCCGAAGAGCGGCAGACCGGCACCATCTCGTTGCTCTACTCATCTCCGATTCACGACGTGGAGATCGTGCTGGGCAAGTTCCTCGCGGCCTTTCTCTTCCTCTGCGTGTTCTTCCTTTCCACCTCGTACATGCCGATCCTCATCGCGGTGTACGGCAAGGTCTCGCCAGGCCACATCTTCGCCGGCTACTTCGGCTTGATGCTGGTCGGAGCGTGCGGGCTGGCCATCGGTACGTTCGGCAGCGCGCTGACCCGCAGTCAGGTGGTCGCCTCGGTGCTCTCGGGCGTGATGGTGCTCGCGCTGACGACCTGCTGGTTGCTCGCCAAGGTCACCGAGCGCCCGCTCACCGACATCATCAACGGCCTCGCGTGGTGGGGACACTTCGATGCATTTCGCCTGGGGCTCGTGCACGTGAAACACGTCGCGTACTTCGGCCTGGTCACTTTCATTGCGCTGTTCGCTGCCACGCGCGTGCTCGAAGCGCGAAGGTGGAGGTAAGTCATGCAGCTCTCCATTCTTCTCGTCGTCGGTCTCGCGCTCGCCTGGGTGGGTGAGCGCATCGTCGAAGCACCCAACGCGCGGTACGCGCTGACCTTCGTGGGCGCGGCCATGGTGCTGATCGCCACGGTGCTCCGCTTCCTCCGCTCCCGCACTCAGAAAGACGAGCTCGCGCGGGTACAGCGCCTGTTCGCTGCCTTCAGCGGTCTGGCGTTGCTCGCCTTCGCGCTCTACTTCCTGCAATCGGATCTGTTCACCAAGCTGACCGGCGCCTCGCTGGTGAGCGCCTCGCCCAGGTTCTCGGGCGTGCTTTCGGTGTTGTGGCCCGCAGTGCTGGCGATGGCGCTGCTGCCCACCCTGCTGATGGAGCTGTCGTTCGGCACCATGGCAAAAGCCCCGAAGCTCGAAGACGGCCGCATCGACGAAGCGATGCTCTCGGGCGTGGGTCTCTCGTGCGCGCTCATCTTCGCGTTCTCGGTGCAGTACGTGGCCACCGAGCGCGACGTGAAGGCCGACTTCTCGTACTTCCGCGTGGCGAAGGCGGGCGAGGCGACGCAGAAGCTGGTCGCGTCGTTCGATGAGCCCGTCGAGGTCTACCTGTTCTTCCCCCCGGCCAGCGACGCGGCCGAGGCGGTGGTGGGTTACTTCAAAGAGCTGCAAGACGTCAGCTCGCAGATCAAGGTCACTCGCCTCGATCACGCGATGGAGCCCATCAAGGCCAAAGAGCTCGCGGTCAGCGGCAACGGCACCGTGTTGCTCAAGAAGGGCGGCCGCAAAGAGAGCATCTTCATCGGCACCGAAGTGGAGAAGGCCAAGAGCCAGCTGCGTGGTCTCGACGCTGAAGTGCAGAAGCGCATGCTCCAGGTCGCCAAGTCGCGGCGCACCGTCTACCTGACGGGCGGTCATGGTGAACGCAGCCAGGATCCCACCAACGGAATGGATCAGCGCGCCACCATCGAGATTCTCTACAAGACGCTGCAGGATCAGAACTTCGAGGTGCGCACGCTGACCACGGCGGAAGGCCTCGGCAACGAGATCCCCAAAGATGCCGCGGCCCTGTTCATCGTCGGCCCCTCGCGCGCGTTCTCCCAGCCTGAAGCGGCGTCGATCGAGGCGTACGCGAAGAAGGGCGGCCGCCTGTTCATCGCGCTCGACCCCGAGAACAGTCTCGCGTTCGAGGAGCTGATGACGCCGCTGGGGCTCTCGTTCAAGCCGCAGTCGGTTGCCCAGGAGCGCGGCACCGCCAACCTGCGTCCGCCCCCCGGGCTGGCCGATCGCATCAACATCGGCACCCGCACCTTCAGCTCGCACCCCGTGGTGACGTACCTGGGGCGCAGCAACGTGCCGGTGCTCGTGCTCGGCGCGGGTGGGCTCGAGGAGCTGCCCAAGCACCCGGCTGACCTCGCCATCGACTTCGCCGTTCGTTCGGCGCCCGAGTCGTGGAACGACGCGTCTGGAAACTTCGAGTTCGACGCGGCACTGGGTGAGACCCGGAAAGCGTGGGGCGTGGTGGCGGCCATCGAACGCCGCGCGCCTTCCGCGAAGAACGAAGAGGCGATGCGGGCGCTGGTGCTCAGCGACTCCGACGCGATTTCAGACCTCGTGCTCCAGCAGCTGCCGGGCAATCAGTACCTGGTGGTCGACGGCTTCAAGTGGCTGCTGGGTGATGAGCAGCTCGCCGGCGTGACCAACACCGAGGTCGACGTGCCGCTCGCACGCAGCCGCCAGCAAGACACCGCCACCTTCTACGCCACCACCTTCCTCGCGCCCTTAGGCGTGCTCGGAGTGGGCTTTCTGGCCCGCCGCCGCGTCAAGAAGCAGAGCAGCAAGGAGAACAAGTCGTGAAAGCCCGCAGCGCAGCCCTGCAGGGAGGCCTGGCACTCGCCGGTCTCGTCGCCGCGTACACCACCTGGCAACGCCCGAAAGACTCGATGAAGAGCGAGTCGGTGGTGGTGGTCGACGCCACCAAGAACTCACTCGAGCGCGTGCGCTACGAAGACGGCGTTCGCTCGGTCGCCGTCGAAAAGAAGGACCGCCTGATGGTCACCCTCGCCTACCTGCCCGGCAAACGGCCGGTGATTGACGCGGGCGTGGCCCTGGTCGAGGTCGATGCAGGCGTCGATGGCGGCTCGGTGCTGGCGACTTCCAAGCCCGCTGAGCCCACGCCCGATCGCACCGTCTTCGCGAACGATCGCGCCGACACGGTGTGGACCAAGCTGACCCCGTTCGAAGGCAGCCGCGCGCTGGGCGTCTTGAGCAAGGAGAAGCTCGACGAGGTCGGCCTCACCAACAGCGAGCGCAAGCTCGAGCTGCAGGTGGCCGGCGTCAACCGCCGCTTCACCATCTCGCGCCCGGTCAGCGGGCTCATCGGCAACTACGCGCAAGATGAGAAGTCGGGCGAGGTGTTCCTCATCTCATCGAGCCTGTTCAACGAGCTCGATCCGAACTCGCAGCTGCTGGTCGATCGCCGCCTGCACCTGTTCAAACCCACCGAGTTCGACGCCTTCACCGTGAAGGCGGGCGAGAAGTCGGCAGCGTTCGTCTCGACGGGGGCCGACATTCCGCAGACCGCGAAGGTCGCTCGCGCCGCCACGCCCGACAAGGCCGAAGAGATGGTGAAGAACTGGCACGACAAAATCTGGAACCGGCTCATCGTCACCGAGGTGCTCAGCCTGGGCGAGATGCCGAAGCTGGGTGAGCCCAAGGTGCAGCTGCGCTTCGAGTACACCCAGAAGGGTTCGCCCAAGGGCTGGCTCGAGCTGGGCTTCGACCCCAAAGGCGGCACGTGGGCCCGCAGCGAGAACACGCCGAGCTGGGTGTCGGTGCATCAGGGCAGCGAGGAGCTCATCCTCGAAGGGCTCAAGGTCGCGCTCGGCACCTGATTCATGAACACAAGTAGTTGACGGATGTGTTGAAAACATGAATTCATGATGCGTGGCTGCGAGCGCGCTTCACACCGTGGAATTCTTCCATCTGGTCTTCCTTCGCGCGCTCGTGGCGCGGGGTGAGGACAAGACACTCGTCGCGCTGAAGGGCGGGTGCAACCTGCGCTTCTTCTTCTCGAGTATCCGCTACTCCGAGGACATCGACCTCGACGTGGTGGTCATCTCGAAGGAGACGCTCAAGAACAAGGTCGACCGGCTCCTCAAGAGCCCCTTAATCCTCGCCCCCCTCCTTGCGCGCGGGGTGAAGGTCGTCGACGTGTCCGCGCCCAAACAAACCGACACGACTCAGCGGTGGAAGATCGGGCTCGAAGTCCGCGGAGCAGCCGCACCGATTCGCACCAAGGTCGAGTTCTCGCGTCGCGACCTCATCGAAGATGCGGCGTTCGAGGTCGTGGCGCCGCAGGTGCTGACGCCCTACGGGCTGACGCCGATGTTGGCGACGCACTACCGGGCGAAGACCGCCATTGCGCAGAAGGTCAACGCGCTGGCGGGGAGACCCGAGCCGCAAGCCCGCGACGTCTTCGACCTCAACCTGCTCCTCTCCCGCACAGACACCGCGAAGGTCGTGTTCCCCTCGAAAGAGAAGCGCACCGAGGCCATCGAGAACGCCATGAGCATCTCGTTCGATCACTACGCTTCGCAGGTGCTGGCGTATCTCGATCCCGAGCAGGCCCCCCTCTACGAAGGCAAAGAGACCTGGGAGGCGATGCAGGATGCGGTCGTTGCTCGGCTGGAGCGTGGCTCGTGAACGCAACCGCGGCGCTCTCCCGCCTGACGCGCCTCGGGGTTTCCACTTTCCGAACCGCAGACGCCGCCGCGGCACTGGGCGTCTCGGTTGCGGCAGCCAGTGTGACCCTGTCGCGGCTGGGTCACGCGGGCCTGATTCGACGCGTCCGCTCGGGGCTCTGGTGGATCGGCGAGGGGCTCGCCCCCCTTCGACTGCCTGAGCTGTTGACGGCCCCCCTGCCGAGCTACGTGTCGCTCCTGAGTGCGCTCTCGATTCACGGGATGATCGAACAGATTCCCCAACTCACGTACGCCGTCTCGCTCGCGCGCACAGAGCGCATCAAGACCTCAGTGGGCGTCGTGTCGATACACCACGTGAGCCCTGAGCTGTTCGGAGGATTCATGACGCTGCCCAATGAGGTCAAGGTCGCCTCGCCGGAGAAGGCGTTGTTCGACCTCGCCTACCTCTCCGGAGGCCGTTCGCGCAGATTCGCGGCACTTCCTGAGTTGGAGCTGCCGCAGCGCTTCAGTCGCAAGGAGCTCGAGCGTTGGCTCGAGAAGATCACAGCGGCAAGGTCTCGAACGATGACCCGCCAACGCCTCGAGACCTGGCTCAGCTGACTTCGGGCAGGCGGATGATGAAGGTCGCGCCCACGCCCGGTGCACCTTCCGCGCGAAGCGAGCCGCGATGCGCCTCGACGATGCTTCGTGAGACCGACAGCCCCAGGCCCGTGCCCTGCCCGCGCCGCTTGGTGGTGAAGAAGGGCTTGAACAGCTTGTCCTTCACGTCTTCCGCCAGGCCCGGGCCGGTGTCGCCCACTTTGATCTCCACGAAGCCGGCCTCGGGGCTCGAGGTCGACACCGTGATCAACTTCTTCGTCGAGCCCTCCATCGCCTGACCTGCGTTGAGCATCAGGTTGAGCAACACCTGGCGCAGCTGGTTCGAGTTGCCCCGAATCGCACTCAGACCGGTGGAGAGCGCGGTCTCGACGCGCACGCCCTGCATCTGCAGCTGGTGAACACATAGCGCCATCGCGCCCAGCACCACGTCGTTGGGGCCCAGCGCCTCGAACTCCATCTCGGGTGGGCGGGAGAACTCGAGCAGGTTCTGCAGAATCTTGTTCGCGCGGAAGGCGTCTTGCTCGATGAGTTTGAAGTACTCGAGCACCTCGGCCATGTCGGTCGACTCCTGGCCGAGCTGCGCGAAGCCCACGATGCCCACCATGGGGTTCTTCACTTCGTGCGCGATGCTGGCGGCGAGCTCGCCGACCGCCGAGAGCTTCTCTGACTGCACCAGCTGCGCGTTGGTGGTCTGCAGCTGCTCGCTGCGCCGCACCAGCTCGCGGCTCATCTCGTTCAAGGCCGCACCCACCGAGCGGATCTCAGCGGGCCCATCGACCGGCACCTCGACGCCGAAGTTGCCGCGCGAGATGACCATCAGCGTCTCCTGCAGGTCGCGCAGCGGGCGCGTCACGCGGCGGCTGAGCAACACGGCCAGCACCAGCGCGAGCGAGACGACGCCGACCGCGAACAGCAAGGAGCGCCGCGACAACTCGCGGGTCGCCTTGAACACCTCGTCGCGAGGCACCTCGACGATCACCGCGCCCACGCCATTGTTGACCCGCGCGAAGGCCGCCACCTTCGAGACGCCGTTCGCTTCGTACTCCTCGGTGCCGCGGGCCAGCTTGCCGCCCAGCGCGTCTTTCACCACCGGCAGCGCCGAGAGATCTTCCCGCTTGATGACCTGATCGCTGTCGGGGTGCGCCAACACGCGGCCCAGGCGATCGACGAGGAACACCTTGTACACGCTGTTGGTGGCCACCGCCGAGAGCAGCCACTCAGGCCGCAAATCGGCGATCACCACCGCCTTGCCGTCGGCCGTGGTCGAAGAGAGCCGCACCAACGCGAGGTCGGGCGCGAGCGACGCGTTCTGCAGCACGATGCCTGCCTGCTGCACCGCATCCAGCGGCGCGGGCGTGCGTTTGCGCGCCTCGGTCAGATCGTCGGCGGTCAGGTTGAGCGCAGCGAGCCGCTTGTTGTCGACGAAGAGAAAAGAACGCTCGAAGCCGCCTTCGGTGCGTTTGAAGACCTCGAGCGAGAGCACCGCGTCGTCTGCATCGAACAAGCTGCGCGCGCGCCGCTCGGCGTCACCCGGGGTGATCTCGTACTCCTGACCGAAGTAGCGCAGCTTGTCGGCGATGCCGTCGACGGTGCGCTCGATCTGCTGCGCCACCGTGCCGGCCACCAGCGCGTTGACGTCGTAGACCGAGGCTTCTTTGTCAGCGCTCACCACCCGCGTCGCGAGCAGCAGGTACACGCCCATCGCGCCGACGAGCATGACGCCGACCAGCAAGACGATCTGCGTACGAAGCGACGCCTGCACCCGATACCCCCATTCAGAAGTCGAAAGCGTACCCCACCCGCACCGCGAGCCCGCCAGCGTTCAACCGCGCCAGCGCGTTGTCCACCCGGCCCAAGAGGAAGCTCAGCTCGAGCTCCACCCTGCCGGGGCCCAGGCGCCGCGACAGCGCGGCCACCACCTCGAAGCCGGCCAACACGCCGAAGCCCGCATCACGCCCCACCTGCAGCCAGGCGAGTTGCACCGCGAACCCAGCGCCCGCCTTGAGCTGGAAGGCGCCCACGTTGTGATTCCACGCCGCGAGCAAGGAAAGCGGCAGCAGGAAGGCCTCGCCCCGCAAGGTGGCGCCGCCCAGCTCGAGCGCGCTGCCCGCGCGGTAACCGCCGACGCGCAGTTCCACGCCCACGCGCCGCCGCAAGAACGGCAGCCGCACCCCGAAGCTCACCTGCGCCGTGGGCGATGCGACCGCGCCGCCGCTGAAGATGCCGCCCGCGCGCGCCGCCAGCGTGAAGGTCGAATCCGTCGAGGCATTGAGCTTGCGCTCGAGGCGAAAGGCCCGCTCTTCCACCGTCAGCACGTCATTGCCGGAAGCCGGCGGAATCCACTGCGCCTGCCAGCTCTCGTCCTTGAACTCCAAAGGCCCCAGCGTGCCCTCTGCCACCGCGAGCTTCGGCGCCGCACCCAGCACCGCGCGGCCGCGCACGTCGAACAGGCGCACCTGCAGCAGTTCACCCACCACCGCCACTTCAGCGCGCGTCACCGTCGGCACGCCTGCGAACAGCTCGAGCGGCTCCGACCACGGCGACAAGCGAAAGTTCGCGCCCACCGCGCGCACCCGAACCTCGTGCGTGCCTTCGTTCAAGGGAGGCGTGCGGAACGACGGCGTGCGCACGCTCTGGCTCACCTCATCGAGCTGAACCTCGAAGTCCTTACGCTCGCCCACGTCGGACCAGCTCAGCTCGACCTCGGTACCCAGGGCGACCACCACGTCGGCCGACGGAGAGACCCAGGTCACCCTGGCCAGGGGCGCACCCGCAGCGCGCACGAAGGTGCGCAACTCCGAAGGCGCCGAGGTGTGACCCAGCGCGTCTTTGGTGGTGACCCGCCACAGGTATTGACCCGGCGGCAACTCGGGCGTGCGCCACGACGTGAAGGTCACGGTCGCGCCACCCAGCGCCTCGTTGCCTTTGGGCCCCGAGCGGAACAGCTCGACCTTGTAGCTCGTGGCGGCCACCACGGCGTTCCACGAGAGCTCTGCGCGCAGGCCGACGTTTTCCGTGCGCCCCGTCGGCGCAGGCAGCCGCACCTTGAACACGCTCTCTGCGCTGAACTCACCGGGCGCGCCGCGCTCATCCACGCTCGCCACCCGCCAGCGATACTCACCGGCAACCCCGGCCTTGAATGCCAGCGTCAGGCCGGCGGAAGGAATGGTGACCTTGTCGCGCCCATCTTGCGTGGCCTCGACCAGGTAGCTCTTCGCACACGACGCTTCTGCCCAGCTCAGCTGCACCTGGGCCGTGCCCAGCGGCACGTCGTTGACTTGCTTCCACTTTGGCGCGCTCACGCGAATGGCGAAGCTGCGCACCGGCCCCGCCCCACTGGTGCGCCCTTTCAAGTCGATGCCGCGCGCTCGCCACCACCACGTGCCCGCCGGGAGCCCCGGCATTTCGAAAGCAGGAATGGGCGAGCGCACCGTGCGGAAGCTGTCGAACTCGGCGCTGCTGGCGAGCTCGACCAGGTACTCCTTGATCAACACCGAGGCGTCGAGCTCGAAAGACACGGCCGCGCCGCACGAGATGTTCTGACCATCGGCCGGCTTGAGCTGCGTGGGCACGGTCGAGTCGACCGCGATGGTGCGGGGTGGGCTCCATTCACTGGCGCGGCTCTCGGTGTCGAAGCTGCGTACGCGCCACCAGTGCGTGGTGCTGGGCAGCTGCTCCCAGCGGTAGCCCGCGCTGGTGATGCGGGTCTGCAGCACGACCTCCACGAACGCGGGGTCCTTCGCGATCTGCAGCTCGTAGGCAGACGCACCGGGCACGTCTTTCCACCGCAACACGATGCGCGCGTTCTGCGCCTGGCTCACGGCCGACGAGAAGAGCACCAGCATGAGGCCCAACGCGCCCCGCTTCAGGGCGTGACCTCGATCTCCGGGTTGAACAGCTCGGGCGCTTCCGGGATGCCCTTGTGGATGATGCGAAACCGCATCGGCTCGGAAGGTGCACCCAGGCCCGACTCGTCATCCACCCTCACCCTCCAGAACCACATCGACTCGTTGAGCGAGAGCGCGATGCGCGCGGTGGCGCCACTGGCGAGCTCCGAAACCGTGACCGGCTCGAAGCCCTGGCTGGGTGAAATCTCGAGGCGGTACCGGCTGATGCCCGGCAACGGCGCCCACGCAAACGCGACCGAGGTGCCCTGCGGTGCGAGCAACACCTCGCCACTGCGCGGGTACATCGCGACCGGGGCCACGTCTTCCACGCAGGCGAAGCGGCGCGCCTCGGAAATGGGGTGCCCTTCGACATCGACGATGCGCCACCAGGTGACACCCTTCGAGGGCACCTTGAGGGTGAGGCTGCCCTCTTTGGCGGTCAGCTCCGCGTCGACGAATGCGTAGAGCCGGTCTCGCGCGATCTGCACGCGCGCGCCTTCGGGCAACGCGCCAGACCAGGTCAACGTCACGGGTGAAGGATTTCCCCGAAAAGCCAAACGCGCCTGGGCATCCGGCGCGAGCAGCTGCACCGCAAAGGGCGCAAGCTCGGTGGTGCCCGCCTTCGCCGCTGCCACCCGCTGACCTGACTCGAGTGTCTTCTGGCTGCCGGTGTTGCCTTTCACCTTCGCCGTGCCCTTCTTCACCGAGACCTCGAGCTGCTCGCCGGCGAGCTCTACCCGGGCCTCGGTCTGCGCTTCGAGCCGCGCTTCACCAGCAGAGGTCTGCAAGGTGAGCCCGTCAGTGCCTGCGCGGCCCGACAATGAGCCCTGGCGGAGCGTGACGCTGCGCCCCCCGGCGCGGGGCCGCTCGATCACCACCAACGAACGTTCGTCGAGCGAGAGCTCAGTGCCATCGATGAACGTCAAGGTGGCTTCGGCGCCGGGCGGCACGAAGAGCGCATCACCGTCATGCACCTCTGCGCCCCGATGCGCGCCCTGCCAGCCGAGCGTGAAGGCCAGGCGCAATTTCACCTCGCCACTCGACTGCTTCACCGAAGCGACCGGCGGGGTGGAGGAGGCTTCACGGTTCAGCTGACCCAAGCCCAACGCCAGCCAGAGCGAGGCGGCGGCGACCAGCGCAGCCGCGCCTGCCAGCCACAGATCCCGCTCACCCAACGTTCGGGTCGTCATTCACGCTTGCGGCGGCCAGGCGTCATCTCGGCCACCACGGCGGCGACGCGCTCCTTGAGGTTGGTCAGCGCGCTCTTCGCGTTGGTGTGGGCGTCGAGGGCTTCCCTCACCGCATCCTCCACCGCTGCGAGGTTCTTGAACGGCTTGGCCAGCACCACCTCGGGCCGCGCAGCGTCGAGGTTGAACGGCTCGGGGTGCGCGGTGACGAGCACGATGGCGACCGAGGGCCACCGCCTTCTCACCGCCGCCACCACCTCGAGGCCACCCATCTGGGGCAGCAGCTTGTCGACCACCAGGCAGTGCGTCTCGTTGGCCTCGAGCAGCTCGAGCCCGGCTTCACCGGTGTGAGCGACCAACACCTCATGGCCGGCGCGCACCAGTACCTTGCCGATCAACGCGCAGACTTCGGCTTCGTCGTCGATGACGACGATGCGGGTTTTCACGGGGCAGCCCCGGCACGAATCGCCGCGTCGCAGATGTCGAGAATGTCGTGCACGCCGAAAGGTTTGGTCACGTAGCCGAACACGCCCAGCTCGCGCGCGTGGGCCTGCGTCTCGTGCGTGGGGAAGCCGGTCACCATGATCGCCTGCATGGCGGGCTGCTTCTCGCGCGCCTGGCGCAGCACCTCGAGGCCATCGGTGCCGGGCAGGTTCTTGTCGGTGATGAGAAGGTCGAAGCCCCCCTTGGTGATCGCCTGCAGCCCCTGTTCGGCGTTGTCGACCAGGGTGACTTGGTGGCCTGCGCGCACGAGCACGCGTTCCAGCAGGAGCCGGGCGGAACGATCGTCGTCGATGACGAGTATTCGGCCGGGGATACGGGGGACGACCGGTGTCATGGGCAGCTCGGAGCATAGCCCTGCACGCGGGCGGACGGCGCAAGGAGTTCAAGCTGGTTTCCAACCCCGCCGGTACAGTGCCCAGGTGAGTGCTTTCACGCGCAGCTTGCGCAAAGCCGAAAAGTTCCTGGCCGCGAGTGACCCGGGGTTGGCGGGCATCATTTCCCGGGTGGGGCCCGCCCAATTCGAGGTCTCGGAAGACTTCGATCCCTTTCACGCCCTGGTGCGATCGATCTGCCACCAGCAGCTCCACGGCAAGGCGGCAGAGGCCATTCTGGGCCGGGTCAACGCGCGTTTCGGCGACGGGCAGCAGGCCGACTTGAAGACCGTGCACCGGGCCCGCCTCGACTCGATGCGCACATGCGGGCTGTCGATGGCCAAGGCGCTGGCGATCAAGGATCTGGCGGCCAAATGTCTTGATGGCACCGTGCCCGCGGTGACCGAGCTCAACACGATGGCCGACGACGAGATCGTCGAGCGGGTGGTTCAGGTGCGCGGCATCGGCCGGTGGACGGTCGAGATGATGTTGATGTTCCGCATGGGCCGCCTCGACGTGTTTCCCGTCGACGACTTCGCGGTACGCAAGGGCTTTACGATGCTGCGCAAGCTCGAGGCGCCGATCACACCGAAGCGGCTCATGCCGCTGGGGGAAATCTGGAGGCCCTACCGCAGCGTGGCCAGCTGGTACCTCTGGCGGGTGGCCGATGGGCTCTGAGCCGAAGGGTGAGCTCGAGGCGCTCGGCTACAAACAAGAGCTGCTGCGCGACATGGGCGCCTTTGAGAACTTCGCGCTCAGCTTCTCCATCATCTCCGTGCTCACCGGGGCGGTGACGCTCTACGGCGCGGGGCTCACCGCGGGCGGCCCTCGCGTGATGTTGCTGGGCTGGCCGCTGGTCGCGTTCTTCACCGTGGCCATCGGGCTTTCGCTGGCCGAGCTCGCCTCGGCCTTTCCCACCGCGGGCGCGCTCTACCACTGGAGCTCGATCCTCGGAGGCCCCGGCGCGGGCTGGGCCACCGCGTGGCTCAACGTGCTGGGCCAGTTCGCCATCACCGCGGCGATCGACTTCGGCCTCGCAGAGTTTCTCGCGCCTCTGCTCGGGCTCGACGGCTCACGCGCGTCGGTGCTGCTGCTGTATGCGGCGCTGCTCACCAGTCACGCGGTGCTCAATCACGTCGGCGTGAAGGTGGTGGCCGCGCTCAGCACCGTCTCGGCCTGGTACCACGTGGCCGGCGTCATCGTGCTGGTGGGCGCGGTGCTGCTGCTCGCGAAGAAACAGCCGATCTCCTTTCTGTTGCACGACGCCCCTCCGCTCAAAGACGCGGTGATTCCGGGATTTCTCGCGGGGCTGATCCAGGCCGCGTGGACCTTCACTGGCTACGACGCTTCTGCACATGCATCAGAAGAGACGGTAGACGCCGCCCGCAACGCACCCAAGGGCATCTTGATGGCCATCATCGCCAGCGCGATCGCCGGCTACGCGATGTTGATCGTGCTCACCCTGGCCATCGGCGATCTTCCCGCCACCCTCGCTGCGAAGAACCCATTCATCTTCGTGCTCGAGGGTGCGCTGGGCGGCTTCGGCACGGCGCTCGTCTGGGTGGCAGTCGGGGCGATGTGGTTCTGCGGCCTGGCGTCAGTCACCAGCAACTCGCGCATGCTCTACGCCTTCGCGCGTGATGGGGGGTTGCCGTTCTCGAAGCAGCTCGCCTCTGTCTCCACCCGGTGGCAGACACCGCACGTGGGGGTCTGGGTCTCGGTGCTCGTCGCCTTCGTGCTCGCGCTGTTCGCCGATGCGCTGACGGTGATGGCGGCGCTTTCCACGGTGGCTCTCTACGCGAGCTACGGCTTGCCGGTGTTGTTGGCGCTGCTCGCGCGTCGAAGAGGCTGGCCGCGCGTGGGCCCGTGGACACTGGGACGTTTCGGCCCCGTGGTGAACGTGATCGCCGTGGTGTGGGTGGTGTTCATGGTGGTGCTGATGTCGTTGCCGCCCAATGGGCTTGCGGGAATCACGCTCGGAGCGACGTGCGTGCTGTTGCTGCTCGTCTGGTTTGGCGGCATGCGCAAACACTTCGCGGGTCCGGTGCTTCCGACGTGAGGCGGGCAGCGCTCAGGCCTCAGAAGCATGAACACCGAGCCGCCCCTCACGCAGCGTGAAGAGCGTCAGGGTGATCGCGTACGCGCCGATCACGTCGATCGTGTAGTGCAGGTGCGCAAAAAAGACGCTCATCACCACCAGCACGTGCGCCGCCAGCATCACGCCGCGCAGCGCGGGGTAGCGCCACACGTAAAGCAGCAACAACAACGTGGTCGCGGTGTGGCCTGAAAAGAAAAGATCCTTGGTCAGGTGAACGCGCGCGCCGGCCCCGGTGTCGAAGAAACCGAACGGCGTGATCAGCTGCAGGAACGCACTCCAGCGCGTCTCGAAGTTCATGCCCGCATGCAGATCGTCTCCCCGCACGGGGCCCAGGCCCGTCACCATGATGCAGGCACCGCGGATCAACGCGATGAAACCGGCCGACATCATGTAGCGAATGAACCGCTCGGCATCTTTGACCAGCAGCCACAACGCGACGGGCACGTAGGCCACCAACCACAAGATGTAGTTGTACCGATCGACCCACGGCACGTACGGCACCAGCTCGAGCACCGCATCGGGAAGCCGCGGCGCCGCGCGCGCTTCGGCCCACAGCGCCATCCACATCATCACGAAGTAGCAGCTGACCCTGAAGACGAGGCTGCCGGTGATGCGGGCGATGAGCCGGGGTTGAAACGTCACGAGGGGGCTGCGTCTATCAGCCCCCAAGCGCCTTTAGAAAATCGTCTCGAGCGCGACGGCCGCGGCAGCGATCACCGCTCCGATTCGCACCGCGTCGTGCACCTGATCGGTGTTGAGCCCGCCTTCGATCACCACCGCTTCGTGCGACTTGACGCAGGTCTCACAATTGTTCACCGCCGAAACGGCGAGGCAGAAGAGCTCGAAGTCGACCTTGTTCGTGGTGACCTGGCTGAGGCGCATCATGCGCAGCCGCGCCGGCTTCTGCGAGTACTCCTCTTTCCCGACCAGGTGGCGGAACCGGTAATAGATGTTGTTCATCCCCATCAAGATGGCTGCGGCCTTCGCGTCTTCGAGCACCGCGTCGTCGATGCCTGCCGCCTTCGCATCGGCGATCAGCGCCTTCGTGAGCTTTTCGTTGCGCGAGGCGTACGCCGTGGCGAGGCCCACGCCCCAGGTCTGCGCCGCATTGAGGGCGCCGGGCTGGAGCACGTTGCCGATGTTGATCTTGATGTCGCGCGCCGCTTCGGGGAACTGCTCGCGGAGCAGGTTGAGGTTTTCCATGAGGTGAAGATCTCCTTGAGAATCAAACGGTGGACACAACACGGGCGTGGCGGCTGCGTGCACCACCACGCCCGGTGAAAGAAACATCAGCGCTGCGAGACGATCAGCCGACCTTCTTCAGCTTCTCTGAGAGGGTCTCGTCGCCCTTCTTCCAATTGCAGGGGCACAGCTCGTCAGTCTGAAGACCGTCGAGCACACGTACGACCTCATCGACGTTGCGGCCGACCGAGAGGTCATTCGCCGCCGCGTAGCGGACGATGCCCTGGGGGTCGATGATGAAGGTGGCGCGCAGCGCGACACCCGCGGCCTCTTGCAGCAGGCCGAACGACTGCGCCATCGTGGGCGAGACGAACAACAGCGGGTGCTTGATGCCCTTGAGGTCAGCGTGCTGCATACGCCACGCGAGGTGGCTGAACTCGTTGTCGGTGGAACCACCGAGCAACACCGCGCCCCGATCGGCGAGGTCCTTGCCCTTCTTGTCGAACTCCACGATCTCCGTGGGGCAGACGAACGTGAAGTCCTTCGGGTAGGTGTAGAACACCACCCACTTGCCCTCGAGCTCCTTCGAGCTGACGTTCTTGAACTCCTTGCCCTTCTCGATGGAGACACAGGCGGGAACGTCGAACGAGGGGGCCTTGGAACCGGGGGTAATCATTGTTTGAAACTCCGTTGGTGGGGTGTTGTTGAGGGTGAAACTCAGCGCTTCTTCGTCAGGGCGGATGACCGACCCGGCACGCGGGGCCCGCCGAGTTTCCGGCCCCGCATCACGACCATGTACTCCCGTACTTCGTAACCTTTGAGCCCTTTGAGATCACCGACCCGCACCGCGTCCCAGGGGACGTCTTCGATGCGCCCGGTCTCGTCGTCGATGAAGTGATGGTGCGGCTCGAGGCGCGGGTCGAACACCGTGCGGCCCTCGGCGAGCACCAGCTGGCGCAAAATGCCCTTTTCCACGAAGAGGTTGAGCGTGTTGTAGACGGTGGCCCTCGACAGCATGGGGAAGCTCGCCTGCACCTGGGCGAGCACCTCGTCGGCGGAAGGGTGCTGGTCGGTACCGAGCACGTACCCCGCCACCGCGAGGCGCTGCGCCGAGGGCTGAATGCCGGCGCCCTTCAGCTGTGTCACCAAGTCTAGACTCATTACGGGTTTAGACTTAATCCAGAGTTTGATGCTGTCAACCAGAACTTTGTGCGCGCAACCCAACCGCGAGCGGTGCATCTTCCTCCCCGTAGACCCACGCAGAAGGCAACCGGAGGCGGAGTGTCATGGCAAAGAAGAGCGAAGCGAAACAGGGCTCACTGGCAGTGGACATCGGCATCGCAGAGGCAGATCGCAGGGCCATCGCGGACGGGCTCAATGCGCTGCTCGCCGACAACTACGCGCTGTATCTGAAGACGCACGCATTCCACTGGAACGTGACGGGGCCGATGTTCCAGACCCTGCATCTCATGTTCGAGACGCACTACAACGAGCTGTGGCTCGCCAACGATCTCATCGCCGAGCGGATCCGCGCCCTGGGCTTCCCGGTGCGTGCGACGTACGCGGCGTTCACCAAGCTCTCTTCGATCCCCGAGACCGAAGGGGTGCCCGAGGCGACCGACATGGTGCGCGAGCTGACGAAGGGTCACGAGACCTGCGCCCGCACGGCGCGCTCGATCTTCCCCCGTTCCGAGAAGGGCGGTGACGAGTCGACCGTCGACCTGCTCACCCAGCGTCTGCAGATTCACGAAAAGACGGCGTGGATGCTGCGCAGCCTGCTGGCCTGAACCGTGGAACGGCTCGACAACGTCATCCAGCGGTATGCCTGGGGAAGCCACACGGCCATCCCCAGGCTGCTCGGTCAGGCGCCCGATGGAGGTCCACAAGCGGAGCTCTGGCTGGGCGCTCACCCCTCGGCGCCTTCGATGCTGCGCAGCGGCGGCACGCTCGAAGAGCTGATCGCCCGAGATCCCGAGCGGCTGCTGGGCACCGTGAGCATTCGGCAGTTCGGGCCGCGGTTGCCCTTTCTGCTCAAGGTGCTGGCCGCGGGACAGCCGTTGTCGCTGCAAGCCCACCCGAGCCTGATGCAGGCGAAGGCGGGCTTCGCGCGTGAAGAAGCGGCGGGGCTCTCGCGCTCGGAGCCCGGTCGCAACTACCGCGACGCGAATCACAAGCCCGAGATCATCTGCGCGCTCACCGACTTCCAGGCGCTGTGCGGCTTTCGGGCGGCAGAAGACTCGGTGCGGCTGCTCAAGGGGCTGGGCCTCGACACCACGCTGCTCGAGAGCCAGGACCTGCGCGCGTATTTTCAGCACGTGATGTCGATGCCGAAAGAAGCGCAGGGCGGGCTGGTCGATCAGCTCGTCGATGCGGCACGAACGCCGGTGCAGGGGTTCGAGGGTGAGTGCATGCTCGCGCTGCGCCTGGCTGCGCTCTACCCGCGCGACATCGGCATCGTCGGCGCCTTGCTGCTCAACCTGGTCACCTTGAAGCCGGGCGAGGCGCTGTATCTGGATGCTGGCAATCTCCACGCGTATCTCGAAGGCACAGGCGTGGAATTGATGGCCAACTCCGACAACGTGCTGCGGGGCGGGCTCACGCCCAAACACGTGGACGTTCCAGAGCTGCTCTCGGTGCTCGACTTCGCAGAGGGCCCGGCGAAGGTGTTGCGGCCCAGCGGCGAGGCCGAGGCGATCTATGCGACGCCTGCCTCAGATTTCCGGCTGTCTCGGGTCGAGCCGAAAGGTCGACAGGTCACCCTGCCCTCTTGCGGCGCTCAAGTGCTGTTGGTGGTGGAAGGTGAAGTCGAAGCGCACGGCGTGTCGTTGAAGCAGGGTGACTCGGTGTTCATCGGCGCCGACGAAGGCGACGTGTCGCTCTCGGGGAGGGGCACCGTCTTCCGAGCCACCGCGGGAATCTCATGAAGTTGGCTCACTTCTCAGACATTCACATCACGCACTTCCCGCTGACGGGGCGGCCTGCGCTCAAACGGTTGGCCGCGGTGGCGAGCTACTCGCTTGCCGGGCGGGGCAAACACTTTCAGGGCAGTGACGGCCGCATCGCGAAGCTGCTCGAAGACGTCGATGCGCAGGGCGTCGACCATGCGTTGTGCACGGGCGACCTCACCGGCGTCTCCACCGAAGCCGAGTTCAACGAGGTCGCTGCGCTCTTCGGCCCACGGCTCGCTCAGCCGGCCCGGTACACCGTCATTCCCGGCAATCACGATCGGTACGTGCCCGGGGCTGACGGCCTGTTCGAGAAACACTTCGGGAAACTCAGCGAGGGCGGGCAGTTCCCGTTCTTGAAGCACTTGAGCGACCAGGTGAGCGTGGTGGCGATCGACGTCGCACGGCCCACCAGCCTCATCGATTCCTCGGGGTTGTGTGGCCCCAAGCAGCGGGCGGCGTTGCTGGGCATTCTCACCGATGCAAGTTTGAAGGGCCGCTTCGTGGTGCTGGCGCTCCACTACGGCTTGCTTCGCGCAGAGGGCCAGCGTGACGCGCGGAGGCACGGACTTCGAGA
>JAYTAT010000023.1:0-2304 GCA_043737315.1 Archangium sp. | reverse complement strand
AGAGACGATGCCAGCCGAGCTGATCGCCGCGCTCGTGTTGATCAAGAAGGCGGCGGCCTCGGTCAACGTGACCCTCGCGGGCCTCGATCCGAAAAAGGAAGACGCCATTCGCCGGGCGGCTGACGAGGTGCTCGAGGGCGACCACGCAGGCGAGTTCCCGCTGTCCGTGTGGCAGACCGGCAGCGGAACCCAGACGAACATGAACGTGAACGAGGTCATCGCGAATCGCGCCTCCGAGCTGCTCGGGGGGACCCGCGGTGAAGCGCGCCTGGTGCACCCCAACGACGACGTCAACCGCAGCCAGTCGAGCAACGACGTCTTCCCCACGGCCATGCACCTTTCGGCCCTCGAGGCGATCATCACGCGCGTGTTGCCCGCCCTCGAGACGCTGGCTGACGCCACGGAATCGAAGTCGACCGCCTTCAAAGACATCGTGAAGCTGGGGCGCACGCATCTTCAAGACGCCACGCCGCTCACGCTGGGGCAGGAGTTCTCAGGCTACGTCTCGCAGCTGCGCCACGCACGGCAACACCTCGAGGCGGCGCTCCCTCACCTGGGCGAACTTGCGCTGGGAGGCACCGCCGTGGGCACGGGCCTCAACACGCCCCCGGGCTACGCAGAGGCGGTCGCCAGGACACTCGCGACGCTCACGGGCCTGCCGGTGCGCACCGCCGACAACAAGTTCGAAGCGCTCGCGACCTGCGATGCGTTGGTGCACGCGCATGCGGCGCTCAAAGGCCTCGCGGTCAGTCTGTTCAAGTTCGCCTCTGACCTGCGCCTGCTCGGCAGTGGACCCCGCGCGGGCCTGGGCGAGCTGCTGCTGCCTGAGAACGAGCCGGGCTCGAGCATCATGCCGGGCAAGGTGAACCCCACCCAGGCCGAGATGCTCACCATGGTCTGCGTGCAGGTGATGGCCAACGACACGGCCGTGTCCATGGGCGGCGCGAATGGCCACCTCGAGCTGAACGTGTTTCGCCCGCTGGTGATCAACGCGTTTCTCCAGTCCTGCCGGTTGCTGGCCGACGGAATGGACTCGTTTCGCGAACACTGCGTGGCTGGGCTGCAGCCGAACACCGCGCGCATCGCCCAGCACCTGCAGGAGTCGCTGATGCTGGTCACCGCGCTCGCCCCACACCTCGGCTACGAGAAGGCCGCGAAGATCGCCGCGCGCGCGCACCAGGAGGGCACCACGCTCCGAGCGGCAGCGATCGCCAGCGCCTTTCTCACCGGCGCGCAGTTCGATGCGTGGGTGGTGCCGGAAGACATGGTCGGCCCCCGGTAAACCAACTCGCTGAGATGGCTTTCTGGGTGGTGGTGGTTGTGGGTGACGCGATGCGGCAGCGGGTGGATTGCGGGTCGGGGGGGAAACCCGGGCTACGCTGTGGCTTCGCGGTTGGGCTCCCCACGCCCACTCCCCAGGAGCATCCATGCCGTACTTCTCCCGACTCTCCGTCGTCCTGCTCGCCCTCGGTCTTGCGTCGTGCACGTGCGGGCGCGCTCCGGTGCAGAACGCGCTCAAGCCCGATGGTCAGGCGTGTGCGGAAGACGAACAGTGCGAGTCGTCGCTTTGCGACAAGCTCCCCGGCAAAGAGAAGGTCTGCTTCAAGAAGTGTTCGGCCGGCTGCAAGGCGGGCGACATCTGCAGCGCGCTGGCGGTGAACGACAGGTTCGCGTGTGTGCCTGAAGTGCCGGGCCTCTGCCAACCGTGTGCACTCAACGTCGACTGCCCCTACCCCGGCGATCGGTGCCTCGAGATCGGCGGCACCAAGGTGTGCGCGCGTGACTGCAGCTTCGATGGCCAGTGCCCCACCAGCTACCGCTGCGCTGACGGCACCGACACCAACGGCGCGTACGTGACCAGGCAGTGCCAGCCCACCTCGGGTACGTGTGAGTGTGTGGCGGCGAGCGCGGGGCAGACGCAGATGTGCTCCGAGACCAACAGCTTTGGTACCTGCAATGGCGTGCGCACCTGCCGGCCGCCCAGTGGCTACGAGGCTTGCACCGCGCCCGTGCCCACCACCGAGTCGTGCAACGGCCGCGATGACGATTGTAACGGCATGACCGACGAGAACCTGGGCGACACCACCTGCGGCACCGGTGAGTGCCGACGCACGGTGACCAACTGCGTCAACGGCGCCCCTCAGATGTGCGAGCCGGGCACGCCGGGCATCGAGATCTGCGACGAGAAAGACAACGACTGCGACTCGGTGACCGATGATGGCTTCGACAAGCAGACCTCGCTGAACAATTGCGGCACGTGCGGCACGGTGTGCGCGCGGCCCAACGCGATGCCCGTGTGCATGG
>JAYTAT010000022.1:0-2304 GCA_043737315.1 Archangium sp. | reverse complement strand
AGAAAGCGCATGGAGCGGCCTAAACCACGCCGGCATCGCGCGCGCGCGAACGGCTTGAAGCACTGTCACCTGGCGGCGACTCGAGGGTTGCTGTCGGTCTGTCCTCACACATCGGCTCGTTTCAGGAAGAATCCGGCAGGCGAGCCTCCGGCTGAGCCGCCGACGCAGTTCCAGTCGGTCGACGTGCTTGCCACAGGTGCCCAGCAGGGGCTCACCCTCACCGGCGTGGTGAAGGAGCCGGACGAGGCCGAACTTCGGACGTGAGTTCAAGGTGGCGGCGAAGAAGGGCCGCCGTACCGCAACGCGCAACGTAACCGATGGCGCACTGCAGGGCTTCGAGCTCGTGCTCAAGCAAGGTGTGAAGTTGAGTGGGCTCGCGTATCTCCCCAGCGGTCGGCCCGCCGCGGGTCTGGAGATCTCAGCGGTGGATACGATGCGGCACCGGCTCGAGATGGATTCTCTTCGACACGTGGGCCGCGGCGAATCGGTCAGTGTGGTCACCAACGCCGACGGCACCTACTCGATGGAGATCGAACCTGGTGTCTATCGCTTCCTGCTCGCGTCGCCGCCCGGTCAGACCCAGTCGGAACAACCCGCCGCCCTGATTGCAAAGGTCGCAGGGCCCGAGACGCGACTCGACTTCGGCCCGGTGCCTGGCCTGAGCACGTTGGCCGTACGGCTCATTCCGAAGCCCGGCTTAGCGTTGTGGCTCGTGCGCGGCGATGTGCGCGCCGCGGGGAATCCACCGATGGAGATGCTCCACACGCCCTGGCTCAGCGCGGTGGAATGATCGAGAAGAAGTTCTGGCTTCGATCGTTGTCCAGGGGGCGTTGTCACGTCGGCCTCTGACCCGGTGTTCTCGGTTCTGCCTGACGGCGCGGAGCGTCTTCAGATGCCATTCATGGCCTGTGAATTGCGCATCACAGAAGAGACCCGGGGAGTCCTCGCGCGCATCTGGCAGCTCAAGGCGAAGCCCAGCCTGGTGATCGACACCGGTGCGATCGCCGGGGTGAAAGACGCGCTCAAGTGCATCGTGCCCGACGAGGTGTCGCGCTCTTCGTCGCGGAGGGCGCCCCGCTCGCGGTGATGCCGGCCCTCACGCTCGAGGTGACGACCTCCTTCGACGCCACGCAAGGCAACGGCCATTGGCGCACGGAAGCCGCAGCCGGGTGGTCAGCCCATCACCATCGAGGACTACGCGAAGCGACGCTGGGGCGAGCTGGCCTCGGTGAATGCAAAGTCGTTCGTGCCGGTGATCGACGTGCCGCCGCCCCCGCCCGCCCTCAAAGTGTGCACCCGACCTTCGGTGAAGGCACCGTGCTCGATCAGCGCGACGACAAGCTGCGCATCGACTTCGGGGCGGCCGGCATCAAGACCATCGCGGAGCGCTTTATCAAGACAAAGCCCTGATATTCCATCTGTTTTAAGAGAATGTCAGTGCCCCCTGGTACACCGCTCATCATGAAACACGCGTACTCCGTGGTCGAAGTCGCAACGCTTCTCGGGCAGCAGCCCGCGGTGGCCCGTGAGCTGATCACCTCGGTCTTCGAGGGCCCGCGCGACGTGCTCTCGTTTCAGGATCTGGTGCTCGTGCGCGCCGCGCGCGATCTGGCCGAACGCAAGGTGCCCAAAGCGAAGATCACCGAGGCGCTCAACCGCGTGCGCGAAGAGCTGCCCACCGATGAGCCGCTCTGCTCCGTCACCATGCAGAAGGTCGGCAAGGAGCTGGTGGTCAACGCGGGCGCGACGAAGTGGAACGCAGCTTCAGGCCAGCAACTGCTCGACCTCGATCGTGCACCACGGGGCGCGACCTGGCTGCGGCCGGTGCCCACCCGTGATGCCGACGCGCTCTTCGCCAGCGCCGTGCAGATGGAAGAGACCGGGAACCCCGGCGCGATGGAAGCCTACGTCGAGGCCGTCGCCGCCGATCCCCACCACGCCGACGCCCACGTGAACCTGGGGCGGTTGCTGCACCAGCAGGGGCGGCTCCACGAAGCCGAAGCGCACTACGTGGCGGCCCTGGTGTCGCGGCCCACCGATGCCACAGCCTGTTTCAACCTGGCGGTGGTGCTCGAGGATCTCGGGCGCATCGACGATGCCATCGCCC
Source organism: Archangium sp. (assembly GCA_043737315.1). Classification (GTDB taxonomy): domain Bacteria; phylum Myxococcota; class Myxococcia; order Myxococcales; family Myxococcaceae; genus Archangium_A. The sequence goes on along the minus strand of JAYTAT010000022.1, from coordinate 197 downwards.
GCTACCGCGAGACGCTCGAGCTCGATCCGAACGGGGTCGACGCCTACTTCAACCTCTCTCGTCTCTACGAGAAGAAGGGGGAAAAGGTGGCCGCCCTCCGCAACCTGAAGGACTACCGGCGCCTCAGCGCACCTCGCTGACGCTCCACTCGATCGTCGCCATCAGCTCCTTGCGTTGCTTCTGCACGTCGACGTCGA
>JAYTAT010000021.1:0-5821 GCA_043737315.1 Archangium sp. | reverse complement strand
TCCACACCTGTCCACCCCTCCTCACCGTCGAGGCCGCAACCACGCGCGTGAGCTCGAGCGACCCGTCGGTTCAGGCGCCGATGCCGGCGTCGCCGAAGAAGCCGCGGTGTGTGAACCCGACGGGGGCATCGTCGATGCGGGCGTGGCAGCCCCCGGCTACCTCGTGCACCCCGAAGTGCTCGCGCGCTTCTTTGCCCGCCTGCGCGCTCTCGAGAAAGACGGCACCGGCCGCGTGGCCATCATGCAGCTCGGCGCTTCTCACACCGCCGCGCACACCTTCACCGACGAATCCCGCTCGCTGCTCGCCGCGCGCTTCGGCTCTTCGGGGCGCGGGTTCATCGCCGCGGGCCAATCTTCCCCCCGCCTCGAACGCGCCGGAGTCTGGCGTTCGCTCTTCGGTCACTGGTCGATCACCGACGCGCTCAAGCTGCGCACCAGCAGTCTCGTCTGGGGCCTGACCGGCGTGCGCGCCGAAGCAGCACCGGGCGCGAGCATGACCATGTCGTTCGAAGAGCCGCTCGGCACCCAGGCCGACACCGCGCGGCTGCAGGTCTACTACCTGGAAGAACCCGGGGCGCTCCCGCCTGAGGTCATCATCGACGGCGTCCTGGTGCCCCTCATCACCGGGCCGCCCGTACAGACCGCTGGCGTGCGTGTGCTCGAGTTCGCAGCGCCCGGTCAAAACCACATCGTCTCGGTGAGCAACCCCGGCCCGGGCCCGATGAGCTTCTTCGGCGTCTCGCACGAGCTGATGAAGCCCGGCATCGTCTACGACGCGCTGGGTTTGCCGGGCTCGACCGCCAGCACGCTCGCCTCGTACGAGCAGCGGGCGTTGATGCAGCAGGTGAGCGCGCGCAAGCCTGACCTCTTCGTCTTCTTCTTCGGCACCAACGAGAGCGGCCTCTCGCAGTCGGCTGTGGAAGAGATGACCGCGAGCTACCCGCTGCTCTTTTCCACGCTGCGTAAGGCCGCGCCCGAAGCCGACTGCCTCATTCTCGCGCCGACCGATCGCATGCGCTTCAAACGCGACGGCAAGGGCTGGCGTGAAGCGGAGTCGATCGACGAGGTCACCCTCGCCATGGAGCAGATCGCCCTCGAGCAGGGCTGCGCTTTCTGGCGCACGCGCGAGGTGATGGGTGGCAAGGGCTCCATCGAGAAGTGGCGCAAGAAGAAGCTCGCCCACTCCGATCACGTGCACCTCACCACCGAGGGCTACCAGAAGCTCTCGCGCACCTTCATCGAAGAGCTGCTGGGTGCCTATGACGGCTGGGTTCCCCCGCCATGATCTTCCACAGCTTCCCCTTCTTCGCGTTGCTGGCCGTCACCTACGCGGCCTTCTGGCTGGTGGCGCCTTCGCGCTGGCCGCGCCTGCTGGTGATGCTGCTCTCGAGCCTGGTGTTCTACGCCGCGTGGAACCCGGCCCCGCTGCTGGTCTTCGCCGGCATCGCCGCGGTGAACTGGCTTGGCGGCCAGCTGCTCGAGCGCTGGAAGAACCCCGGCGTGCGCAAGGCGGTGGTGGTCAGCGCCATCACGCTCCACCTCGGCACGCTCGTCCTCTACAAGTACGCCACGCTGTTCCTCAACGGCCTGAGCAACTTCGCCAACGCCCTCGAGCTGCCGTTCTCGCCGCCGAAGTTCGAGCTGCTGCTCCCCATCGGGCTGTCCTTCGTCTGCTTCCAGGCGATCAGCTTCATCGTCGACGTTTACCGCCGGCAGACCAGCGGCCGGCGCAGCTATGTGCACCAGTTGGTGTACCTGCTCTTTTTCCCCCAGCTGGTCGCCGGGCCGATTCTCCGCGCGTCTGAGTTCATGGTTCCGCTCGACGCCCGCCCTCACCTCGACAGTGAAGCCGGCGCGCGGGCCCTGCTGCGCATCGCCCGAGGCGTGGCGAAGAAGCTGCTTCTGGCCGACCTGCTCGCCGGCGCCCTGGTCGACCCCGTCTTCACCAACCCGGGCCACTACAGCGGCCTCGAGTGCGCCATCGCCGCGGTGGGCTACACGTTTCAAATCTACTTCGACTTCTCGGGCTACTCCGACATCGCCATCGGCGTGGGCGCGCTCTTCGGCTTCGAGTTTCCCGAGAACTTCAACAAGCCGTACCACGCGACCAACCTCTTCGATTTCTGGAACAGGTGGCACCTCACGCTCTCGACCTGGCTGCGCGACTACCTCTACCGGCCGCTGGGCGGAAACCAGGGCAGCAAGTGGCAGACGCTGCGCAACACCATGGTGGTGATGTCGCTGGGCGGGTTGTGGCACGGCGCCGACTGGCGCTTCCTGGTGTGGGGCGGCCTGCACGGGCTGATGCTCGTCACCTGGCGCGTCTGGTGGTGGCAGGCGGGCAAGCCGCGCAGCGATGAGGCGAGCTTTGGCCGGAAGTTCGCCGGCTGGTTCGTGATGTTCAACGCGGTGGTGTTCGCGCGCATCTTCTTTCGCGCCGATTCCATGACGCTGGCGCTCGCGATGTTCTCGCAGCTCGGCACGCTCACGTTCGATCTCGCGCGCGTCTCATGGCTCGCGTGGGGTGCCTTGAGTGCGTGCATCGTTTTCTATGTTTTGCCCGCACCCGTCTTCGAGAAGAGCAACGCGGTGTTCCTCAAGAGCCCTGCGTGGGTGCGGGCTTTTGCGCTCGTGGGCCTGGGGCTGGTTATCCGACAGCTCGCGAATGTGGAGGCGCAGCCCTACATTTACTTTCAGTACTGACGCGTAACCGGGCGTTCTTTGGTTGGTGTGGAGTCCGAGCTACAGCTCGCACCCCATCGAGGCGACTGACAACCTTCGTGCACAGGTTGCGCTTGCTACCGCCAGTGGGCGAAAAGTCCGCCCCTATGCAAAACAGATCTTCACTCCTCGGTGGCCTTCTGGGGCTGGGGCTGGTCACGCTGGGCTGTGAAGGCGCCCTGACGATGTTGGGCACCCCGTCGCCCGAGGATCAGCAGCAGGTCGGTGAAGGGCCGGGCCCGGGCGTCACGCCCCGGCCAGATGATCCAAACCTGCCAGTCGATCCGCACCTTCCTGTCAACGCGCCGCGCGAACTCCCCACGCCGTCGTCTCGCGTGAGCCGGCTGTCGCACGGTGAGTATGAGAACACCGCGCGCGACCTGCTCGGTGCGCGGCAGTCGCTGGGCATCACCACCGCGTTCGTGGCCGACTCGAGCTCGACCACCTTCAACAACAACGGCGGCAACCTGGTCGTCACCAGCGCCGAGTGGCAAGACTTTCAGACCGCGGCTGAAGAGCTGGCCCGTCAGGCCACCTTGACCACGCAGTCGCTCACCGCGATCGCCGGTGGCACCCTGCCTGCCGACGACGCAGGGCTCCTTCGTGCCATCGGCCGCCGGGCGTTTCGCCGCCCGCTCACGGCCACCGAGCTGACCGCCTTCACCACGATGTTCGCGCTGGGCTCGACCTACTACCCCGCGATGCCGGTCAAGCAGGGCGGAGCGCGGCTGGTGCTCGAGGCGATGCTGCAGTCGCCGCACTTCCTCTATCGCACCGAGCTGTCCACGAACGTCACCTCCGAGGTCGTCGTCGTCAGCGGCCCTGAGCTTGCCAACCGTCTCTCGTACGCGCTGTGGCAGTCGATGCCTGACGAGGCGTTGCTGCGCGCAGGCGAAGACGGCTCGTTGCTCACGGTCGATGGCTACACCGCGCAGGTCACGCGCGTGCTGGCCGATCAAAAGGCGCGCAACGCGGTCAACGCGTTCCATGCGCAGTTGCTGGGCACGCAGCGTTACGCCGACATCACCCGTTCGCTGACGCTCTTTCCTGAGTTCTCGCTTGGGCTGCGTGACTCCATGAAGCAGGAGCAGGAGCGCTTCGTGGAAGCGCAAATCTTCACCGAGAACGCCGGCCTCGAAGGGCTCTTCACTTCACCCACCTCGTACGTCGACGCCAATTTGGCGCGCGTCTACGGGCTGACGGGCAGCTTCGACTCGACCTTTCAGAAGATCACCTTCGCCGATGGCAAGCGTGGGGGCCTCTTCACGCAGGTCGGCTTCCTCGCGGCGAACGCCACCTCGACCGAGAGTGACCCCATTCACCGCGGCGTGTTCCTGAACCACAAGCTGCTGTGCGCGCCGCTGCCTGCGCCGCCCAACGGTGTACCGATGTTGCCGAGGCCCGACCCGTCGGTGCCCAAGACGTTGCGCACCCGCATCACCGAGTTCACCGGCGTGGGCACCTGCGGCTCGGGTTGCCACAGCACGATGATCAACCCCGCGGGTTTTGCCTATGAGCACTACGACGCGCTCGGCCGCTGGAGAGACGTCGACAACGGCATGCCGGTCAATTCCGCCGACAGCTACACCTTCGAGGGCAAGCCGCGTTCGTTCGACGGCGCCGGTGGGTTCGCCAAGGTGATGATTGAAGAGCCCATGGCGCACCGCTGCTACGCGAAGAACTGGGTCGAGTTCCTCCATGGCCGCGGCCTGGGTGAAGCAGACAAGGCCATGATCAACCGGGTCGGGAAGGTTTCGTGGACACAGAAGGCGCCGGTGACGCAGGTGTTGCGGCTGCTGGTCGAAAGCGAGTCCTTCAAGACGCGCGCAGTGGAGGAAAAATGAGCAACTGGAGCCGACGTCGCTTTCTCACGGGTCTTGGCGGAGTCACGCTGGCCCTCCCGTTCTTCGAGTCGTTGTTGCCCCGTTCGGCAGCAGCCCAGGCCCTCACGCGCCACCGCTTCTTGATGGTGGTCAGGGCAGGCAACGGCATCGTGCAGCAAGGCAGCGAGGTGGGTGAACGCTTCTGGCCCCGCGCGCTGGGTGCGCTCACCGTGGCCGACTTGAAGACCGCCAACGCCGATCGCGCCACCAGTGTTCTGGGTGACTACGCCTCGAAGCTGTTGATGGTGAAGAACGTGAACCTGCCGTTCGCGCGCAACTCGTGTGGTCACGCCGAGGCGTTGCCGCAGGTGCTCACCGCGCAGAACCACACCGGCGGTACCAGCAACGCGCCGCTGGCGAGGGGTCGTTCGGTCGACTGGCACCTGAGCGATCTGCTCAACGGCACCGGGCGTGCGCCGTTGGTCTTCATGGCCGGGCCGACCAACACGTACATCGGCAACGGTTTGTCATGGAGTGCGCCGCAGCAGCGGGCCGCCGCCGAACGTTCTCCGTTGAACGCGTACATGCGGTTGACGGGGCTCTCGACAGCGCCGCCGGCCACCCAGCAGCTGGTCGCCAACCGCCGCAAGAGCGTCAACGACCTGGTGCGCGGAGACCTGCGCGAGCTGAGGGCCAAGCCCCAGCTCTCGCCCCGCGACAAGCTGCGCCTGCAGCAGCACCTCGACGCCGTGCGCGACATGGAATTGCAGATGACGTGCGACCTCGACCCCATGCAGGTCTCGGCGGCGCAGTCGCTCACTTCGCCCGAAGCCAATGACGTGAGGCCGCAGGCGGTGAAGAGCTTCATGGATCTGGCCGCCTGGGCCTTCAACTGCCAGCTCAACCACGTCGCCACGCTGCAGGTCGGGCATGGCAACGACGGCACGCAGTACACGCTCAACGGCGTGAAGGTGCCCAGCTTCCACTGGATCAGCCACCGCATCTCGTCTGACGGCTCGGACGGCCAGGCCATCCCCGACGCGGTCGAGCTGCACTCGCAGATCGATCGCCTGCAGCTGACCTTCTTCAAGCACCTGGTCGACCGCCTGGCGGCGTACAGCTCGCCCAACGGTGGCCCGTTGCTCGACGACTGCGCTGCGGTGTGGACCAACGACCTGGGCAACGGCCCGGGTCACGACGCGTCGACCACGCCGTGGATCATCGCGGGGGGTGGTGGCGGCACGCTGCGCACCGGCCAGGTGGTCGACCACCAGAAG
>JAYTAT010000020.1:0-2305 GCA_043737315.1 Archangium sp. | reverse complement strand
GGGTGGCCGACAGTGCTGACGTCGACTCCGATGGGTTGTGCAGCAACACGCAGCGGTGCCCGATGGGCTCGGAAGACGTGCCCGACTACGCGCGGTTCACCCCGCTCGCCTTCCAGCCGCGCCGCCAGCAGAAGCTGCGCACCGAGGTGGTGATGCCCAAGGTGCCCAGCACCTTCGACACCATCCTGATCGCCTCGGCCTTGTTCGATGATCGCGCGGGCATGCTGGCCACGGGCTTTGCTTCGAAGACGCCGGGCATGGCGGGTGCCGATGGCATGCGTGAGGTAGGCCCGGTGATCCTGCGCGGTGGGCCGGCGTACAACGGCCTCGAGGTTTCGACCCCGGGCATCTGGGTCTTGGCGGGGAATGCAGCTGGCACCGCGTCGAGTTCGCGGCTCGTTCGCTCCGCCGTGCTGGGCTCAAAGGTGCTCATCACGCCTCTGCTCCCTTCGCCTGCCATGGCCACCTACACCCCCGGGAACCGGATCTTGAACCCCGGGCAACCCGCGTGGTCATCCGTCTTCTCGACCGGCGGAGAGCTGGGGCGCGTCGCGCTTACAGGCACCGACACCCGGCACGTCATCTACTTCGCCATGGCCAGCGGTCAATCGGCCATCACCTGGCCCTCTGCGCCCGTGGGACCGGGGCAAGATCCCTCGGCGCAGGCGATGACCAGGCTCGAGGTGGTGGCAGTGGATCTCATCGGGGGCGTGGCGGTGGAGCAGCTCTTCGATGCGTCGGGGGTGACCCTGGCGACGTGGGCATCGGTCATCGATGGCTACTCGCGTCTCGACAGGTGAAACCTTTCGCCTACACTCCGGGCCGTGAGCTCAGAACCGATCATCGGTATCGACCTCGGCACCACCAACAGCTGCGCTGCCTACGTCGACGGGTACAAAGACGGTGTTCCGAACGTGAAGCTCATCCCCTACAAAGGGGGCGAGTACACGATTCCTTCGATCTTCGCCGTCGACGACAAGGGGAACGAGCTCATTGGCTACGAAGCCAAGCGTCAGTGGCAGCTGAACCCGCGCAACACCATCTACGGCAGCAAGCGTCTGGTGGGCCGTACTGCGACCTCCGACATCGTCGAATCGATGAGGAAGATCGTTCAGTACGGGGTGAAGGCCTCGGCTGACAACAAAGAGGTCACCATCGAGGTGGCCAAGAAAGAGATGACGCTGCAAGAGGTCGCTGCGCGCATCTTGAACAAGATTCGCGACGTCGCGAGCAACCACCTCAAGACGCCCATCAACAAGGCCGTGGTGACGGTGCCCGCGTACTTCAGCGATCGCCAGCGCCAGTCCGTCAAAGACGCCGGCAAGCTGATCGGGCTCGAGGTGGTGCGCATCATCAACGAGCCCACCTCGGCGGCGCTCGCGTACGGCCTGGGTAAGTCGCTCCAGCAGAAGGTCTGCATCTACGACCTGGGCGGCGGCACGTTCGACGTGTCGATCATCGAGATCAGAAACCAGGTCTTCGAGGTGAAGGCCACGGGCGGCGACATCTTCCTGGGGGGCATCGACTTCGACAACGCGATGATCCACTACGTGTTGACCGAGTTTCAGGCCAAGACGAGCATCGACCTGTCGACTGACCCGGTCGCCATGCAGCGCATCAAGGATCTCGCCGAGCGCACCAAGATAGACCTCTCGTCTCGTGAAGAGGCGCCCTTCAACATTCCGTTCATCACGATGACGCCCCAGGGCCAGCCCCTGAACATCGAGATGAAGTTCAGCCGCAAGCTGCTCGAGAAGCTGACCGCCGAGCACGTCGACCGCACGCTGAAGATCGTCGCGAAGGTGCTGGTCGATTCAGGCCTGTCGACCCGTGAGATCGACGAAGTGATGCTGGTCGGTGGCCAGACGCGCATGCCGGCCGTGCAGGATCGGCTGACCAAGTTCTTCGGCAAGGCGCCTTCGAAGGGCGTGCACCCCGACGAGGCCGTCGCCATCGGAGCTGCGCTCTACGCGTTCTCCCTGACCGACAACACCAACCTCAAGCTGCAGCTGCTCGACGTCATCCCCATGGGCATCGGCCTCGAGAAAGCCGACGGGCAGATGCACGTGGTCTTCCCGCGCAACTCGCCCATTCCCAACGCGAAGCAGATCATCGGCACGACGAGCGTGAACAACCAGACCGAGTTGATCATGCGCATCTGGCAGGGCGATCACGAAGCGGCCAAGGCCAACGAGCAGCTCGGCGAGTTCACCTTCTCGGGCATTCGCCAGGGGCCTTCAGGGAATGTCAGGGTCGAGATCACGTTCGACGTGAGCATCGAGGGCATTCTCACGATGACCGCGAA
>JAYTAT010000019.1:0-2306 GCA_043737315.1 Archangium sp. | reverse complement strand
CCAGAAAGGCCAGGGTGGCCCCCGTGAGGGTGACCGACTCCACCAGCAGATCAGGCAAAGGGCCCTGCTTCACCAGCACGTAGATGACGTCGGCGTCGTGCGCCCGGGCGGCCAGGCCCGAGAGCAGCACGACTGGGAGGAGCCACCGCATGGCCCACCGTGTCCCGCGCTTCCGCTCCTTTCAAGCCCGGTGTGATTGCGCTATCTGCCAGAGCGCGATGCGCGTGGGGGTCACAGGTGTTTCTTCTGATCTGGGCCGGGGGCTGCTGCCCCGTCTCGAGGCCGATCCGCTCGTCGACAGCATCGTGGTGTTCGATGTCGCTCACCCGCCCGCGCTGACCCGGAAGTGCAGCTTCGTGCGCGTCGATCTCACCCGGCCCGGCATGGAGGCCGCGCTCACCCGATCTTTCGAAGAGCAGCGGCTCGATGCGCTCTTTCACCTGGCCTTCGTGAACTCGCGCGTGCACCGGGCGGCCTTCGCGCATGAGCTCGAGGTGATTGGCTCGATGCACGTGCTCGCCGCGGCGCAAGAGACCGGGCTCAAGCGGCTCATCCTTCCCTCCCTCACGGCGCTCTACGGCGCGCGGCCCGATGGTCCGGCGGTGTGCACCGAAGATCATCCTCTGGAAGGTGCGGGTGTTCGTTTCGTGACCGACCGGGTCGAGGTCGAGCATCAGATCGAGAAGTTCGCTGCGCGAAACCCCGGGGTGCACGTGGTGGTGCTGCGCTTCGCGCCGATCGTGGGGCAGACCGCCGACAATCCGTTCACCCGCTTGCTGCGCACCGGGTTCATTCCCACCATTCTGGGGTTCGACCCGTTGTGGCAGGTGGTGCATGAAGACGACGCGGTGACGGCGCTGCACCTGGCCCTCTCTACGAAGGCGAAAGGCAGCTTCAACGTGGTGGGCGATACGGCGGCGCCGTTCTCGACCATCGCCCGGTTGGCGGGGGCGCAGACGGTTCCGTTGCCGGGGCCGCTGCTGAGGGCGACGATTCTGGCGTTGGAGAGCGCGGGCGTGGCGTCGGTGCCCGTGCCGTTGCTGGCGTTCTTGCGGTACAGCTGGGTCGCAGACGGTCAGCGCGCCCGACGGCAGCTCGGCTTTGCGGCGCGAGTTCCGTTCCTGGAAGCGATGGCTTCGATGCGCGAGAGGAGAATCTGAGATGGCCGGTCGCAAACCCACCCCTCCGAAAAAGAAGAAGAAGCCGGCGCTGCCCAGGGTCCTCGGCAATGATCCGTTCATGCGCGGCTCTGCAGTGCGCGAGATCTCGGCGAGTGCACCTTCTTCGGCCCCCCCGCGAGAGCCGCTGCCGGTGACGCCAGAGTTGGTTCAGGCGAAGAAGAAGCCGACATCGAAAGCGGAGCCAACTGCACCAAGGCGCCCTCTCTCGCCCGCAGGGGTGAGGGCTGTCGGCGTCAACCCGCAGCCACACGCCGCCTCGCCCTCCGTCGTCGCCGATCCGCAGTCGCACGCCGATGCGCCGACGGCGCGTACACTCAACGGCCCGACCGCGCATGCCGCCTCGCCGTCCGTCGTCGTCGACCTTGAACCGCACGCAGACGCGCCGACCGCGAAGACGATCAGCGGCCCGATTGCGCACGCGGCGTCTCCCTCAGTCGTCATCGATCCGCAACCGCATGCGGGTGCGCCGACGGGGGTCGAGCGAGGTGAATTGCCAGCCCGCTCCCCTCAAGGTGAGAGGGAGATCGTCGCGACGCCCACGTTCACGGACGCGCTCAAGGGCGTGGTGAACGCTGCCCGCGTCGCCGCCGGCCTCGCCAGCCGCACCTCGTCAGTCGATCGTTGGGGCAAAGACGCCACGCTCTCGACCTCGCTGCGCCCGCTCGCCGAGCTGCTCTACGACAAGTACTGGCGCGTGCGCGTCGAAGGCGCAGAGCGGCTCCCTGCGGGCCCTTGCATCATCGTGGCGAACCACGCGGGCGCCCTGCCCCTCGATGGCCCGGTGCTTCACCTCGCGCTGCGCCGGGAACGCCCCGATCTCGAAGAGTCCCGCTGGCTGCTCGAAGACCAGATCTTCCACGCGCCCTTCATCGGAGTGCTCGCCAACCGTCTCGGCGCCGTTCGCGCGAACCCCGAGAACGCGCTGCGTCTGCTCGAAGAGCGTCGCCCGGTGATCGTCTTTCCCGAAGGTTTCCACGGGCTCTCGAAACCGTTCTCCGAGCGCTACCAGCTCAAACGCTTCGGCCGCGGCGGCTACCTCAAGATCGCCCTCAAGGCCGGAGTGCCCGTCATCCCCGCGGCGATCGTCGGCGGTGAAGAATCGATGCCGCTGCTCGGCAAGATCCC
>JAYTAT010000018.1:0-14144 GCA_043737315.1 Archangium sp. | reverse complement strand
TTGACCTGCACCGTGCCGTCCTTGCGCTGAAAGATTTGGCCGCACACCCGCCCTTCGGTCTTCATGAAAAGCGCGCGCACTTCCTGCTCGGTCATTTCCTTGATGTTGAAGACGTTGAGGGCGCAGCGGGCACAGTTGCGCACCCGGGCATCCCCCTGCATTGACTCCCATTTCTCTTCACAAGGGCTCGCGATTCGAAGCTGAAGGGCCATGGTGCAGACCTCAAACGGCTGAGTGGTTCAGTCGATCTTTGGGGGCCGCTTGCCGCGTTCTTCAGCCCGCAACTCTTCCAGCGCGCCGATCTCCAGCTTCACGTCAGACACGTTGACCCGGGTGATGTGCTGCTCGGCCGTGAGTGGGTCGAGCCTGTTGCGCCCCACCTGTCGCGCCACGAAGACGAGCACCGAGAGCCCCGCCAGCCCCGCGAACAACCCCGTGATCGGAATGGCCCTCAGGGGAGGATCGCTTGCGATCACCACGAGCACGTGGGCCGCGCCCGCGGGGCCCAGGACCTTCTGCAGCCCCTCGGTGGTGGGCTTGTCTGCTTTGCCCACCAACAGGCCAGGTTTCGACAAGCGGAGGATCGGCGCACGGTCGGCCCACATGCGCTGCTTCTCGCGCTCGTCGGCGCGCTCGAGCGTGTTGATCCACTTCATCGTGTCCACGGCCTGGAGCCGGTACAGGGCCTTCACCGGGCCCTGAGTGGTCCACTGCGTCCTGATGGGGACCCACGCGGCGATCCAGTTCGGGGGCTCGGGGTACGGCTTGAGCGATACCCCGTTCTTTCGGTTCACCAGCTGCTCGAAGTCAGCCTGATCGCTCTCCAGGATCACCAGGTCCACGTCGAGCACGCAGCCCTTGAGCGCGACCCAGCTCGGGGCGGGTCCTTCCACCAGCCAGTCATCGCAGCCGCCCGTGAACAGCGGGTCCTTCGGGAACACCCACGTGATGACCACGGAATAGATACAGAACCCGAGCAGGGCGAGGCTCGAGACTGCGGCGAGGACGAAGCGGGGCACGCCCTCAAGAGCCTACTGCAAGCCTCGACTGAGGCCATCGCTCAGCATAGAGCCACGGGGCCGTGCTCTCCCCTGCCCCCGCGATCCAGCTCGACGACGTCAGCAAACGTTTCGGCGCGCGTTGGGCGGTCGCGCGGCTCAGCTATTCCCTGCCGGCAGGGCGTTCGCTGCTGCTCACGGGGCACAACGGCTCAGGCAAGACCACGCTGCTGCGCATGATCAGCACCGCGACGTTTCCCACGGCGGGTCAGATCACGATCTTCGGCGCAGAGACCCGGGGGAACCGCGAAGAGCTCCGTCATGACGTCGCGCTGCTCTCGCACGCCTCGTTCCTCTACGAAGATCTCACCGCCGCGCAAAACCTCACCCTGGTCGCCGAGTTTCTCGCGCTCGATCGACCCCAACAGCTGGTGGCCAGCCTGCTCGAGCGCATCGGGCTGACCAGCCGCGCCGACAGCCCGGTGCGCCAGTTCTCGGCCGGCATGAGAAAGCGCCTCACCATCGCGCGCCTGCTCATGAAGGCACCGAAGCTGGCGTTGTTCGATGAACCGTTCGGTGAGCTCGACCCCGCCGGCATCTTGCAGATGGAGAATCTGATCAGAGAACTTCAGGCCGCCGGCACCACCATCGTGCTCGCGACCCACCTCGTCGAGCAGGGTCAGGCGCTCACGCAGGAGCGGCTGCACCTCGATCAGGGCCGGCGGGAAAACCCGTGAGGAAGCCCCGCATCTCGTTGCTGCGCGCCAGCTGGCTGGTGCTGCGCAAAGACTGGATGATCGAGTGGCGCACCCGCGCGCGATTGACCGCGCTCATCTTCTTCTCGCTCTCGACGCTGCTGCTCTTTTCGTTCGCGATGGGCCCCGACATCGAGGCGCTGCGCCGTCATGCACCAGGCTACCTCTGGCTCGCGCTGCTCTTCGCCAGCGTGTTGTCGCTGGGTGAATCTTTTCGCGTCGAGAGTGAGAACCAGGCCCTGACCGGTCTGGTCGTCACGCCCGTCGAGCCGCGCGCCATTTTCCTGGGCAAGGTCTTCGGCAACGCCTCGCTGCTCTTTGGGCTCTCGCTCGTCTTGTTGCCCGTCGCGGTCGCGCTCTACGACATCGATCTTTCGCGAGCCCCACTGTCCCTTCTGCTGGTGCTCTTTCTGGGCAGCGTGGGTATCAGCGCGCCTGGGATCGTCTATTCGGCCATTTCTGCCAACGCCCGCGCCAGAGATGTGATGCTGCCGCTGTTGCTGTTTCCGGTGTTGGTGCCTTTGCTTCTGGCTGCCGTGAGCGCGACCCGCTTCACGCTGGGCCCCGATGCGCAGGACCAGTTACCTGGCTGGCTCAAGTTGCTGACGGCCTTCGATCTCATTTATCTGTCCGTCGGGTTCCTGCTGTTCCCGAAGGTTGCCGAGGAGGACTGATGGCGTCGTGGATTCCGCTGGCTGGGTTAGTCGTGCTGGTCGCGCTGGTCATCGCGCAGTTGGCGGTGCCGTCGGCGCGTGCATGGGTGTGGAAGGTCGCCGCGGGCCTGGGAACGTTGGAGCTCGCAGGGCTGCTCTACTTCGGCCTGGTCTGGGCGCCGCCCGAGGCCTTCATGAGCGACGTGGGCCGCATTCTCTACGTGCACGTGCCGCACGTGTGGGCCTGCCTCGTCGCCTTCACCATCAACGTGGGCTGCGCGATCGCCTACCTGATGAAGAAGTCGTGGCGCACCGACGCGCTCGCCGAAGCCTCTGCTGAAATCGGCGTCTACTTCGGTGCCATCGGCGTGTTGATGGGCAGCATCTGGGCGCGCCCGACCTGGGGCGTTTGGTGGGACTGGGATCCCCGCCTGATCTCCACCACCGTGATGCTGCTCGCGTACGTCGGCTACCTCGCGTTTCGCTCCTTCACGGAAGATCCCGAGCGCCGGGCCACGTGGAGCGCCGCCGCTGCCATCCTCGGCTACATCTCGTTGCCCATCGTCTGGTACTCGGTGCGGTGGTGGAACTCGCTGCACCAGGTGCAGTCGACTGGCTCGACCGTCGACAAGCCGATGAGGGCAGTCCTCTATTGGGGCAACGTCACGTTCCTCACCTTCCTGCTCGCGTTCATCATCAAGCGGTATGAGCTGGCGCGTTCGCGGCAGAGCAGTGCGCTCGAACTGCCTCCCCTCCAGGCGCCCAAAGCGGAGATCGCGGCATGAGATACCTCGCGCTGGTGGTGTTCCTTTCCCTGCCCGTTCTGGCTGACATCGCCGCACCGCCTCCGCCCGTTGCAGTGGCGGCGCCTGAACCCCAGCATCCCCAGGGGATCGAAAAGGTGCCGATGGGTGTCATCGAGGGTGGTTGGGCGTATGTCTACGCGGCGTGGGGCGCCGGGCTGTTGGGGCTCGTCGGCTACGCGGTGAGTCTGTACGTGCGTCGATCTGAAGCACCTCCCCCAGGAGCGCCATGAAGCCTGAAACCAGAAACCGTCTCATCGCGCTCGGCGCCATTCTCGTGGCGGGTTCTGCGCTCGCGTGGATCGCCTTCGGCAACATCGGCGAGAACCTCGTCTATTACTGGAAGCCTTCAGAGATGGTGGCGCAGGGCGCGAAGGCCTACGGCGCGACGGTGCGGCTGGGCGGCGTGGTGGTGCCGGGCAGCGTGGTGTTCAACACCGAACACACGGCGCTCACCTTCTCGGTGGCTGACTCCCACAAGGGCGACGCCGTGAAGGTGACGGTCAAGAGCGAGCAGACGCCCCCGCAGATGTTCCGTGAAGGCATCGGCGTGGTCGTCGAGGGCGCGTTCTCGCAAGACCAGGTCTTTCGCACCAACCGGCTGATGGTGAACCACAGCAACGAGTACCGCGCGCCCACCGACGGCGGCATGCCCGACGAAGCGTGGAAGAACTCGCTCACGAAGGCGGACTGACCATGTCCTGGATCGCGGTTCCCCGGCTTGCCGTCCGTTTCACTTTCGACTGTCTCGCGCGGCGTCTCGCCGCTGGCGGTACCGCACCATGAATCTTTCGAACCTTGGCTACGGCCTCATTTTGCTCGGGCTGCTCTGCGCAGCGTTCGCGGCGATCGTCGGCATCACCACTGGCATGATGCGCAAAGAGAGCGCGCTGCCGATGGTGCAGAAAGCCATCTACGGCTTTGCGGGCTCGATGCTCGCGGCCAACCTGGTGATGGTCTACGCGCTGCTCAGCCACGACTTCTCGGTGAAGTACGTCGCGCAGGTCGGCAGCCTCGCCACGCCCACCATCTTCACGATCGTCTCTTTGTGGAGCGCACTGGAAGGTTCGATTCTCTTCTGGGGCTTCATCATGGGCGCGTACATCTTCGCGTTCGCATGGACGTACCGGAAAGAGCACGGCCGCTACATGCAGCTGTCGCTGGGCGTGATGGCAGCGGTGGCCACCTTCTTCGCGTTCTTGATCGCCGGCCCCGCAAACCCGTGGACGCACATCGCCAATCCACTGAGCGACGGCCCGGGCCCCAACCCGCTGCTGCAGAACCACGTGCTGATGATCATTCACCCCCCGATGCTGTACCTCGGGTACGTGGGCATGACGATTCCGTTCGGGATCGCGGCGGGTGCGCTCTTGCGCGGTGAGCTGGGCGACGCGTGGTTGGTGCCGCTGCGCAAGTGGACGCTCGTGCCGTGGATCTTCCTGTCGGTCGGCATCATCCTGGGCAGCTGGTGGGCGTACGCCGTGCTCGGCTGGGGCGGCTACTGGGCGTGGGATCCCGTGGAGAACGCGTCGTTCATGCCGTGGCTGACGGCCACTGCGTTCATGCACTCCACGATGGTGCTCGAGAAGAAGAAGTCGCTCAAGTTGTGGACGATCGCGCTCGCGCTGGCGAGCTTCATCCTCACCATCGTGGGCACGTTCATGACGCGCTCGGGTGTCTTCAACTCGGTGCACAGCTTCACCCAGTCGGACATCGGGCCCACCTTCCTCGTCTTCATCGGCGTCTTGCTGGTCTTCAGCGTGCTGCTGCTCGCCGTGCGCGGTCACATGCTGGTGGCTGAGTCTCAGCTCGGCAGCATCGTCTCGCGTGAAGGCAGCATTCTGCTCAACAACCTCGTCTTCGCGGCGATCACCTTCGTAGTACTCTTGGGCACGCTCTACCCGCTCATCACCGAGGGCCTGTTCCACAAGAAGATCACCGTGGGCGAACCGTACTTCAACCAGATGGCGCTCCCGCTCTCGTTGGCCACGCTCTTCCTCATGGGCGTGGGGCCGATGCTCCCGTGGGGCGTGGCCGACCCGAAGGTGGTTCAGCGCCAGGCGATCATCCCCGGCGCTGTGGGTCTGCTGGTGGCGGGCGTGTGTTTCGCCTTCGGCTTTCGCGGGTGGATGCCGCTGGCCGTCTTCGGGCTCTCGGGCTTCGTGGTGGTGGTGACGTTGCGCGAGCTGTTCCTGCCCGCGCAGCAGCGCATGACCGAGCAGAAGGAAAAGATGTTCACCGCCCTCTTCGTCAGCGCCTCCCGCGCGCGAAGGCGTTTCGGTGGCTACGTGGTGCACCTGGGCATCGTGGCCATCATGGTCGCGGTCGCTGCGAGTTCTGCGTACAAGATTCACAACACCGGCACGCTCAAGCTCGGCGAGTCGATGCTGATCGGCGCGTACAGCGTTCGTTTCGACGGGCTCGATCGCGGCAAGGAGCCGCACCGCGAGTGGATCGCCGCCAAGCTCACGCTTACTTCACCCGGTGGTGAAGAGACCGTTCACCACGGCGCCAGCGCGCCCCGCATGAACTTCTACGAGCGCTCGAATGATCCCATCGGCTCGCCCAGCGTCACCGAGATGATCGTGCGCGACGTCTACGTGTCGCTGCTCTCGTACGACGTGAAGGCGAACACGGCGAGCTTCAACATGTGGATTTTCCCGCTGGTGGGGTGGATCTGGTACGCGATTCCCCTGCTGGTGTTCGGCACGTTGATTTCCTTGTGGCCGCAGCGAAAGCAGAAGCCCGCCCCTGCGACGGTACCGGAAGCTGACGTCGTACCCAGTGCGCCGTGAAGCGCGTCGTCGCTGTCATCGCCGCGCTCTCGGTCATCGGCTTCGTCGTCTACGTGTTGGCCGCGGGCTTCGGCAGCGATCCCCACGAGGTGCCCTTCATGATGAAGGGCAAGCCCGCTCCGAATTTCACCATCAAGCGCCTCGATAAAGAGGGGCAGATCTCGCTGGCCGATTACAAGGGCAGGCCGGTGGTGCTGAACTTCTGGGCCACCTGGTGCCAGCCCTGCAAGGTGGAACAACCGGTGCTCGACTGGGCGGCGCAGACCTACGGCGACAAGGCCGTCTTCATCGGTATCGTCTTCGAAGACACCGAGCAGAACACCCGGAGCTTCCTGCAGAAGACCGGCGCTGTGTACGCCCAGGTCTTCGACCCGAAGTCGACGGTGGCGGTGGACTACGCGGTGTCGGGCGTGCCTGAGACGTACTTCATCAACCGCCAGGGCATCATCGTGAAGAAGTACATCTACCCGTTCCAGAGTCCCGACCAGTTCACCGAGCAGATCAAGGAGATCCTCGAGTGATCGCGCTCGTGCTCTCACTGGTGCTCAGCCAGGGCTACGCGCCGCTGCGCCAGGGGCAAGATCCACTCGACTCGGTGCGAGAGCAGCGGGTGCAGGCGGTCGGTAAGAGGCTGCGCTGCGCGGTGTGCCAGGGCGTGTCGATCGCCGACTCACCGGCCTCGATGGCCCGCGCGCAGTTGGACAAGGTGCGTGAGCTGGTCGCCGAAGGAAAGACCGACCAGGAGATCGACGACTACTTCGTCGAACGCTACGGCGAGTGGGCGCTGATGGAGCCGAAGAAGTCGGGCATCACGCTGGGCCTGTGGATCGCGCCGGTGCTGGTGCTGGTGTTGGGGATGCTGCTGATCATCAGCTCTACGAAGAAGCCAGCCGCCCCGGTGCTCGTCGCCACTGAAGAGCCCGCCGACGACTACCTCGCCAAAGTTCGGGCGGACCTCGAGAAATGAACCCTCAACACGTCACCAACTGGTTGCCGGGTCTGATGATGCTCGCTGCTGGAGCGGCCGTCGCCCTCGCCTACTTGTTCGGCTCCAAGCGGCTGCAGAGGGACGAGCCGAAACCTGAGACGCTCGACGATCTCGACGCGCGCTATCAGCTGCTGCTGGGTGAGCTGCGGCAACACGTCGCCAACAAACACCTGCTGCCGCTGGAAGACTGGAACCGCGAGAAGACGCGTCTCGAGCTGGCCGCCGCCGACGTGTTGCGGTCGCGCGACGGCAAGCGGCACGAAGAGACGAAGAAACAGGCCCGCGCGGAAAAGGCGGCTGCGGCGGCCCCCTCGTTTGGTTCGAAGTACCCGGCGCTGATGGGCGCGCTCGTGGGCGGAGCGGTCGTCGCCTTCTTCGCGTTGCTCGGCTACCAGCTCACGCAGTCCACCACAGAGCGCACCGACGGCATGCAGGCCACCGGCGCCGTGCCTCCGGGTGGTGGCGGACCGATGCAGCAGCCGCGGGCCGACCCGAAACTCGAGGCGCTGGCGAACCGCGTGCAGAGCAACCCAGGTGACGTCGACGCGGTGGCCGATCTCGCGGTGCACCTCATTCGCCGGCAGGCCTTCGATGAAGCGCGCCCGCTGGTCGATCGCGTCACCTTCCTCGATCCCTTCCATCCCAAGGGTCGCGTCGGCCGCGCGGTGGTGCGGGCGCTCGAAGGCGATCTGCCGGGCTCCATCGTCGATCTCGAGGCGCTCGCCAGCCGGTACCCCGAGGCCTACGACGCGCGCATGTTCGCCGGCATGCTGGCGATGGAAGACAACGATCAACGCCGCGCGCTGATGAACCTCGAGCTCTACGTGGCGCTCGCTCCGCAGTCCGAGCAGCCGCCGATGATGCGAATGGCCGTCATCCAGCTCAAGCAGGAGCTGAATGCTCCGCCGCCTCAGCAGCCGTGAGCGTCGCCTGGTTCTCCCGCCTCTACCGGCTCAACGAGGTGGGCAAGTTCGACGAGGTGGTGGTGGCCTCGAAGAAGTACCTGGCGAAACGCCCGAAGGACTACGCGCTGCACCTGCAACGCGCGAAGGCGCTGCTCTCACTGGGCCAGCTCGATGAAGCCCGTATGCACCTCGAGGCCGCGGTGAATGGTTCGAAGGGCCTGGCCGCGTGGCCGTGGTTCTACCGGGCAGCCCTGCACGCGCGGAACGGTGAGCGCGAGGCGATGTACGGCGCGATCGCGACCACGCTACGACTCGACCCCACACTGAGCCCCGAGTTCGAGCAGAGCCCCTTCTTCGCAGCGCACTGGGCCTCACGGCCGTTCAGGGCGCTCCTGGTGAAGAAGAAGCCTCAGGTCTTGAGGGAGAAGGGCGTGAAGTTGGTGTCGCGGTCGAAGTAGTCCTCGTGCTCCTTGCGCTTCAAGAAGGCGACGACCCGGTAGGTGACCGGCGTCATGAAGATCTCCCACAGCACCTTGACCACGTAGTTCGCGCCCATCACCTTGAGCAAAAGCTCGTTGCTCCAAACGCCGTAGAACGCGAGCGGGTAGAAGACGACGGTGTCGATCGCCTCACCCACGACGGTCGAGCCGATGGTGCGCACGAAGAGCAGCTTGCCGCCGGTGCGAACCTTGAGCTTCGCCAGCGTGTAGGAGTTTCCGAACTCGCCGCACGCGTAGCCAGCCAATGAGGCCATTGCCGTACGCCAGGTCGAGCCGAAGACAGCGGCGAGGTGTTCTTGACCCTCCCACCCTGCGGCTGGCGGCAGGTTCACCACGATGAAGGCGATCACCGAGGCGTAGGCGAGCGCGGCGAAACCCGCCCAGACCACCCTGCGGGATCGCGCGTAGCCGTAGACCTCCGTCAGCACGTCTCCGAAGAGATAGCTGATGGGAAAGAAGATGTTGCCGGCGCCGAACGTGAAACCGCCGACGGTGGTGACCTTGCTGACGCCGATGAGGTTGGAGCACAACAACACGGCCACGAAGGCGGCCATGATGAGGTCGAAGTACTTGTAGGTCCTACCGACGCCGGGGGCGGCCTCGCTCGGGGGAGCAATCAGATTTGTCATGTGAGGCGATCGGGGCTAGCCAACGAATCAAAGGTGGTCGACTTCACGATGGACGGAACAGCTTCAAGACAGGTTTCACTCGAGGAGGGGGCTGACTGCCTGCCGATGGTTGATGTCTACCTCCCCATGATGAAGAGCGCCGCGCTGATTTCAGCGGGCCAGCTGGGGCTCTTCGAAGCGCTCTCCCAGGGGCCCCTCGACGTCAGCGGGCTGGTGAAGGCGCTCGACTGCTCTCCAGAAGGCGTGCTGCGACTGGCCGACTTCCTCACGACCGTGGGCTACCTCGAGCGTGACGGGGATCGTTTCAAGAACACGCCCCACGCCGCGCGCTGGTTCACCCGCGCAGGCGAGGTCGACTACACCGCCGGCCTCAAGTGGACCGGCGAAGCCTGGAGCTTGATGTCGACGCTGGCTGAGTGTGTTCGCACCGGCGCACCCAAGGCGACCCTGTGGGACCTGATGAGCGAGCGTGCTTCGTGGGGGCCGACGTTCTCGAAGTACATGCACGCGTTCGCTCAGCATCTGGGGCCGGATCTGCTCAAGCACGTGCGGCCGCCTCAGGGCGCGCGGCGCTTGCTCGATCTGGGTGGCTCGCACGGTGAGCACTCGATCGCGTTCTGCCGGCTGTACCCTGAGTTCGAAGCGGTGCTGGTCGATCAGGCCAGCGCACTGAGCGCGACGCAGACCACGTTGCACGAAGCCGGCATGGAGCACCGCATCACGTTGACCGCGGGCGATCTGCGCGAGGCCGCGTGGGGTGAAGGCTTCGACGTGGTGCTGTTCTTGTCGGTCGTGCACAACCAGACCGCGGAAGACAACCGGGTCACGGTCGAGCGCATCGCGAAGGCGCTTAACCCGGGCGGGCTGCTGGTGATCCACGAGTACCCCGATGATCACCCGACCTCTGCGTACGACGCGGCCTTCCGACTGACGCTGCTCACCGAGACGGGCACGTCCACCGCGTCATCGGCCGCGATCGCCGGCTGGATCGCACAGGCCGGGTTGTCCCCCCCGCAGCGCATCGTCTTGAACCCGCGAGAAAAGGGAGCGCTCTTCATCTCGGAAAAGGCCCGCTGACCCCGGCCCCTCACCCGCCAATCAACACACCGGGATTGAGCAACCCCGCAGGGTCCAGCTCGCGCTTCACTGCGCTCAACGAAGTCGCGAACAAATCTGGCCGCTCCTTGTCGTACCAGGGCCGATGCGTGCGCCCGACCGCATGGTGATGCGTGATCGTACCGCCCGCCTTCGCCAGCGCATCGCCCGCAATCTTCTTCAACTCACCCCACTGCTCCAGCTCGGCGCCCTTCTTTGCCCGCCCGAGGAACGTAAAATACGGAGCAGGCCCATCCGGGTACACGTGAGTGAAGCGGCACGTGACGACACCCCCACCACACAACCGCTCGAGCCCTTCCCGCATCGCCTCGGTCACCGACGCAGAGAGCGTGGGGAACGCGGTCCACGTGCACGCGGTCTCGAAGGTGTCAGCCACGATGCCCAGCCTGATCATCGCGTCCTGCAGGTAGGGGCCCTTCAAGAACGACGCACGCCAGCTCTCGCCCGCATCCCCCTGCCGCGAGCCCGTGGTCTTCCCCTTCGGGCACGTGCCACCCAACGATTGGGCGAGCGCGACGGCGCGATCAATCCACCCGTCGAGCGGGTGATCGGCCGATTCGAAACCCAGAATCAGCACCGACGACCCATCGAAGGTGACGCCGTTGATCATCGCCTCCTGCGAATCGAGCAGCCGGCAGTTCGAAGGAGACAGCCCCGACTGCGCGATCGCCCGCGTCGCATCAACCGCACGCTCGTAGTTCTCGAAGTGAATCGAAGCGCCCGCGCGAAAGGTGGGCTTGGGCCGAACCCGCATCCACGCCTCCGTGATCACCCCCAGCGTGCCTTCACTGCCGATCACCAACCGGTTCGGATCGATCCCCGCCCCGCTCGCTGGAAAACGCTTCGTCTCGAACAGGCCACGCGGCGTCACCATGCGCACCGACTCGACGAAGTCATCGATGTGCGTGAGCCCGGTGGCGAAGTGGCCACCCGCGCGCGTGGCGATCCACCCCCCGAGCGTGGAGAACTCGAACGACTGCGGGTAGTGCCGCAGCGTGAAGCCGCGGGCGCCGAGCTGTTGCTCCAGCGCAGGGCCGAAGATGCCCGCCTCGAGCCGAGCCGCCTGCGACACCTCGTCGAGCTCGAGTAACCGCCCGAGCTTGCCGAGATCGAGGCTCAATGAGCCGCGATGATTCGCGCCGAGCCTGGGCTCAACGCCGCCCACGACCGAAGACCCACCACCGAAAGGCGTGACCGACAGCCGTTCGCGCTCTGCGATCTCCAAGGTCGACGTGAGCTCGCGTTCGTTCGAAGGCGTGACCACCAGGTCCGGCGCCGCCGAGAAGTCACCTCGCAAGCCACGAATGCGATCGGGGTAGGCCTTGCCCATCGCGTGAGCCGCACGATCCAGGTCGGCCGTCGACGCGAAGGCCTGCAGCTCTGCGGGGACTTCCACCCTCGGGCGCGGCACCCGCGGCGCTGAAGCCGACTCGACCTCACTCGACCCGAAGAACGGCTCCACCCGGGCCTGCGTCTCGTCGAGATTGACTGCCGCTTCGAGGTCGCCCCAGCCCCACAGGTTTCGCGTCGTCACCTGCGCAGCCTGCCAAACATCGAGATTGACGGGGAGTTTGGTGGGGTCTTGTTTGCCACCCCTAAAGACGGGTATCGCCGCAGTGCGCCATGCACGAAGAGCCTATTCAGCTGTCGGTCTCGCGGTTCCGGGTTCACTCTGAAGATCCGTCGTTCAACGTGACCTGGCGTGGCGGTTCGCGCTTCGTGCTGACGGGCGAAGTGAACCTGGATCCTTCGGCTGAGCTCGACGTCTCGACGCCCAACGACGTGGTCGAGGTTTCGCTCGCGCGCCGCAGCACCCCTGAGCACGCCGTCGCGATGCTGCGCCGCGCCCTGCCCCGCTCGATTTCGATGCGCCACCACGCAGTGGAAGACGGCGTCGAGATCGTCTTTCAAGAAGCGCTCGTGCCCGCCGCGAAGACGCCCCGCTTCCGCATCTTCTCGACCGAAGCCCAGCTGCGCGTGAAGCAGCTCGACGAGAATAAGATCGAGTTCCTGGGTGGCCTGGGTGAAGACTGCTTCCTCACGGTGCTGTGCGACTCGCGCCGGGTAACCCTCTCGCTGCCGCGCGGCTCGTCTGCGCTCGCCATCGCTGCACGCGTCGGGTCGAACGTGCCGCACGGCTTCCGCGCGCTGGTCGATGGCCCGGTCGTCAGTGTGTGGAAAGACGCCGACTTCTTCTCAGCAGTCGCCTGAAGGTTTCGCCCGGTTTCTGCAAAGGCTGTTGACGACGCTCGTCTGGGTTCCCCACCCGCTCGCGGCCGACAACCAGCCATGTGGTCGGCTGAGAAGACGGATCCGATGGCGCTGGTGCACCCCCGTTCAGCGAACGTCGCAGTGCTCTCTGCGGGTCCGGGGCTGAGCGTGACCGAGATCACCACCGGCACGCTGCACCTCCGCTTGGACCAGACGGAGACACACCAGCCGTTCGCCTCGCTTTCACTGCGCGTCGATGGCTCGTTCGTCACGCTCACCGTGCCTCGCGTGCTGGGCTTCGAGTACCTGAAAGAGGCGCTCCACGGGGCGCTGCCTGAAGGGTATCTCGTGCTCGCGCACCCCAGCGATGACGCGTTGATCGTCACCATCGCGCGCGCGTGTGAGGTCGAGCCCACGCCCCATCTCTTCTGCACGTCGTACGACACCACCATGCGCGCGCGGAAGGTCGGCACCAACCGGCTGCTGCTCAAGGGCGTCGCGCGCGGCAAGGGCGACATTCAGGTGCGCATCAACGAACGTGAGTTCAGGCTGCGGCCGGAGCGTGGTGAGACGCCGATGGCGCTTTCGATTCGCATGCGCGAGCTGTTGAAAGAGACGCACATCACCTTGTTGAGCGTGCCCGGCACCGATGAGGGCGACGTGGTGCTCACGGTGCTGCCGCGCCGCTGATATTTTGGTGGGCGTGTACTCGAAGGAACTTGAAATCGCGGGCAAGTTGGCGCGCGAGGCTGCGGCGGTCATTCGTGAGGTCTACGAGACGCCGTTCTCCGTGGTGCAGAAAGCCTTCGGCCAGGGGCCCGTCACCGAGGCCGACAAACGAGCCAATGAGCTGATCGTCAAAGGGCTGCAGGCGGCGTTCCCCGGCGATGACATCGTGGCCGAAGAGTCGGCGCATCTGCCTGCAAAGACCAACCGGGTGTGGTTCGTGGATCCGCTCGACGGCACGCGTGAGTTCGTAGATCGCAATGGCATGTTCGCGGTGCACATCGGGCTGGCGATCGATGGGGCTCCGGTCGCGGGGGTGGTGCTGGCACCGATGCAGGGCGCGTTGTGGAGCGGCGCGGTGGGGTCGCCGTGTGTCTTGGAGCTCGGTGATCAGCGGCGAGAGTTGAAGATGCAGCCGGTGTCGCAGACGAAGGATCTGAGGTTGTTGGTTTCGCGATCGCACAAGTCGAAGAAGACGGCGGCGATTCGCGATGCGCTGGGGATCACCCAGGTGCGTGAGCAGGGCAGCGTGGGGTTGAAGTGCGCGCTGCTTGCGATGGGTGAGGCCGACCTCTACCTGCATCCCAGCGATCGCAGCTCCCGGTGGGACTCCTGCGCGCCTCAGGCGGTCATCGAGGCGGCGGGTGGAATGCTGGTCGACTTCGGTGGCCAGAAGTACGGCTACGACGGCCGGGAGATCGTGAACGCACGCGGGTTGGTGGCGTGTGCGCGCGAGACGTGGCCCCTGATTGAAGAGACGGTGATCCGCATCGCTCGGGAGACGAACCTCATCACTTAGTTCGGCTATTTCATGTGCTCAGCCACCAACTGCTCGAGCCGGCTCAACGCGAGCTCCATCGTGGCCATTGACGGGCCGAAGCTGAAGCGCACGTACTGACGGAAGCGCGACGCGCGTGAAGAACGTCGCTTGCCCGGGTTCACGTCGAAGAACTCACCGGGCACCACGATCACCTTCTTCTGCAGCGCGGCCTTGAAGAAGCCCATGCCGTCGTTGAGCGGCGCAGGCAGCTGGCCCACGTTGCCCCAGACGTAGAACGTGCCGTC
>JAYTAT010000017.1:0-2312 GCA_043737315.1 Archangium sp. | reverse complement strand
ACGGCATCTCGGGTCTGACCAAGGCGGGCGCCACCATCGAGGCGATCAACCTGACCACCGCGCCCAGCGGCCGGTACCACACCGACGACACGTTCGTGATCGGCAAGGCCGACGCGGGGGGCAAGTTCACGGGCGCCCAGCTGCACGGCGACATGGCGATGAAGGAAGGCGACGTCATTCGCATGCGCGCCCGCTACGCCGATGGCACCACCTCTGACTGGGTGAACATCAAGGCGAACACCGCTGAGACCGCCGATACGCGCAACGCCCAGGTCGCCGTCTTTCGCGTCGGTCTGACGGCCGGGGCCAATGGCGTCATCAACGTCGAGAACATCAACGGCAGCCGCCAGATCTCCGAGCCGGGCGCGAAGGTGCAGTTCACCAACACCCGCTCGGGCGAGAAGCAGGTCGTCACCCTCAACCTTGAAGGCACCTTTCCCGCGGGCGTGCAGCTCAAGGGCAAAGCGGGTGACACCTTCGCGGTGGCCGCCTCTGACGGCACCAACAACACCGACTTTCGCACCTTGGTGGGCAACGTCTCGGTGCCGGGCGGCACGACGGGCGGCGACATTCTCCCCGACCCCGCACTCCACAAGGACGAGATGAACGCCGACGGCACGCCCAAGTTCGGCAAGAAGATGTTCAGCGGCCCGCTCTTCGCCGACGGCGTGAAGGCGGGTGACGCGCAGCAGGGGCAGATCGGCAACTGCTATTTCCCCGCGGCGGTCGCCTCGCTGGCGCAGATGAACCCCGACCTGATCCAGAACATGGTGAAGGCCAACGGCGACGGCACGTACACCGTGACCTTCAAAGAGCGCGACTGGGCGACCGGGCGCAGCAAGGACGTTCAGGTCAAGGTCGACGGCGATCTCTACGCTCGCTCGTACGGCGGGCCCCTGTACGGCCGCAGTTCGAACAGCTCTGAGCCGGGCAAGATGGAGATGTGGTACCCGATCGTCGAAAAGGCCTACGCGCAGTGGAAGGGCAGCTACGACGCGATCGGCAACGGCGGCTCATCGGCTGACGTCTTCGAAGAATTCACGGGCGCGATGGGCCGCTCGACCAACGCGGCGGGCAACCCCGACAGCGTGTGGCGCACCATCACCACGGCCATCGACGCGAAGAAGCCCGTCGCGGCTGGTACGCACGATGACGGCGGGCCGGTGAACTACGCGAACACCGGCGTGTTCGGCGATCACGCGTACTCGATCCTCGGCTACGAGAAGGTCGGTACCGATCGCATCTTGATCATCCGCAATCCGTGGGGCGAGTCGGAGCCCGCAGGCAACGGCGCGAACGACGGCGTGTTCAAGATGAAGCTCGAAGAGTTCCAGAAGCTCTACGACAACGTGATGACCACGAACTGAGTCGAACCGAATTCCACGCTGTCTCTCCGTCTCTGCTGGGGAGGCAGCCGTTGCGGCGCGGGGTGCGGCAACGCGACTTGACTGCTGGTTTCAGGCCGTTAGCTTCCGGGCGTTGTCCAAGCTTTGTAGAACCTCGCCCCCCGGAGCCCAATGCCGAACCCCAAGGAAGCCCCCTTCGATAAGACAGTCGCGCGCGCCAAGGCACTCATCTTTCTGGCCGCAGGGCTCTCGCTCGCACTCTCTGTTTTTTATTACTTCAGTGGCGATCACGACCGCGGCATCTTCGTGGGCATCTGGGTGCCCTCGATTCTTTCCGCAGGCAGTCTGCTGATGGCGAGGTCGTAAGGTGCCGCACGACGTCCACCTGTTCGCCATCGGCAGCGGGGTCTCTTTCATCGCACTCGCAGGCGCCTTCTTGTTTCTAAGAGACCGTTTCCTCGAGGGCAGCCTGCGCAAGCCCCCCCCGGGGAAGGAGGATTGAGCGCACGTCAGGGCTGAACGGCAGCCAGCGCGCGCAGGGCCTTTTCGATGTCGGCTTGCTGCGGCACCGACGCCAGCTCGAGCGGGTCAGCAAGGCCAATACCCGGCAGGAACTTGCCGGCCAGCAGCTTCGGCGGCGCGAGCAGCTTGAAGAACAGATGGTCGACCACGCGGCGCACCAGGTGCTCGCCGAAGTTCGTCACCTCGGTGTCTTCGTTCACGAAGATCACCCGGCCCGTCTTCTCGACCGAGGCCTTGATCGCCTCCCAGTCGTACGGCCACAACGTGCGCAGGTCGATCACCTCGGCGTCGATGCCATCGGCCGCGAGCACTTCGGCGGCCTGGGCACACAGCGGCAGGGTGCGGCCGTAGCTCACCACCGTCAGCTGCGAACCCGAACGCACCGTCTTCGCCTTGCCGATCGGAATCGAAACGTCTTCCAGCGATGGCCACTGCGGGGCCCAC
>JAYTAT010000016.1:0-5839 GCA_043737315.1 Archangium sp. | reverse complement strand
GGCCGGTGCAATCGACCTCGTACCTGATGGACACCGAGACGATGCTCGAGGCCGCGCGCACTGCGCAGGCCGACAAGCTCGCCCCGTACGAGTGGACGGCTGCGAACCTCTACCTCGCCAAGTCGAAGGAAGAGGTGGGCTACTCCGACTTCGAGCAAGCGGTCGACTACGGCAAGAAGGCCGTCGACTTCGCCACCCGCGCGCGTGACACCGCCTTGAAGGTGGGTCGCCGCAACGAGCCGTCTCCGACTGATCCGCCGGTGGTGCCGACGCCATGATGTTCCGTTCGCTGGGGTTGGTGCTGGTGCTGAGCTTCATGGGTTGCCACAGCGGCCCGCAGATTCGTGCGTCGGGCGACGTCATCAAGACCGACATCGAGCGCGCGCGCCGTTCGAACGCGTTGCGCTGCGCCCCCCGTGAGCTCGCCTCGGCCGAGGCCAACCTCGATTTTGCGATGGGTGAACTCGACGAAGGCAACTCGCAGCGAGCCTACGAGCACATCGTCGAAGCCGAGCTGATGGCGAAGAAGGCGGTGGCGCTCAGCCGCGACTGCGCGCCCCGGCAGGTGGTGGTCAAAGAAGCCCCGCCGCTGGTGGTGAAGATCGAAGAGACCGACAAAGACGGCGACACGGTGCTCGACAAGGACGACCAGTGTCCTTCCCTGCCAGGGCCCGTTTCGAACAAGGGCTGCCCCATCGAGGCCCCCAAAGATCGCGACGGCGACGGCATTCTCGACCCGTCTGACAAGTGCATCGATCAGCCCGAAGATCTCGATGCCTTCCAGGACGAAGACGGCTGCCCCGAGCCTGACAACGACAACGACGGCATCCTCGACAGCGCTGACAAGTGCCCCAACGAAGCGGGCCCGATGCAGAACATGGGCTGCCCCATTCTCGACAAAGACGGCGACGGGCTCAACGACGACAAGGACAAGTGCCCCAACGAGCCCGAGGACAAGGACGGCTTCCAGGACGAAGACGGTTGCCCCGACCTCGACAACGACTCCGACGGGGTGCCCGACGATCGTGATGACTGCCCGATGGATCCTGGCCCCGTCGACAACAAGGGCTGCCCGCGCAAGTACTCTCTGGTGGCGGTGACCAAGGACCGCATCGAGATAAAGAAGCAGATCAAGTTCGCCACTGGCAGCGCGAAGATCGTCGGCGCCGAGAGCGAGAAGATCCTCGATGAAGTGGCGCTGGCCTTGAAGGACAACGCGCAGATCAAGAAGGTGCGCGTCGAGGGTCACACCGACTCGGTCGGCGATGACTCGAAGAACTTGAAGCTTTCTCAGAACCGGGCGAACTCGGTCATGTCGGCGCTGCTCAAACGCGGCATCGACCCGGCGCGTATGGAAGCGGTCGGGTTTGGCGAGACCAAGCCGATCGCGTCGAACTCGACCAGCGCGGGTAAGGCTGAGAACCGCCGCACCGAGTTCAACATCGCCGACCAGTGAAGTGAATTCCCCCTCTCGCTGGGGCCTCTGGCAGAGGGTGAGGGTGGTCGCGACGAGGTGAAGCTCAGGGCTTCAGTCGCGAACGCGATCGTTTGCAGCAGCCTGCGAAGCCGCAGGATCCGCGACGGCTGCGATCGGTTCCATCGTCCTGCCGCCGATCAACGCCTCGGCTTCCTTCACGCTGGCCTGCACCGCGTCGACACCGCTGAGCAAGTCATCGAGCTGTTCCGTCAGCTGGTCAGGCGAAGTCATGGTGAGCGCCTGGTCTCTGAGCAGCCGCACCGAGTTCTCGATCAAGTTCATCTGACCGCGCGCCCGGGCCAGAAAGGTCTCGATTTCTTTGATGGTCTCGAGCCGCTTTTCCAGCACCCGCGCGTTCTTCCCCGCCAGGTCGCGCACGGCCTCATCGGTCATCTTTTCCTGCAGGTTCTTCTGCGCCGCGATCTGCCGCTGCAAATCGCGCACGTCGACGGCCTGCAGGTAGCTCTCCGCCCGCCGGCACGCCGAGGCCAATCTCACGAACGACGCGTGCAGCTGCGAGAGCTTCTCCAGCTCGGTCGCCAGCAGGATCGCCTGGAACGAAGGGTTGTTCGCCATGTCGCGTTCGATCTCACGACGCAGCTCATCGAGCGCCTTGGCGCGTTGCCACTCGCGCTCCGACAGCTCGGCCATCAGCTTGTCGACCCGCGCGCGGTCTTCTTTCTCGCGCTGCTGGCGATCGCTCTCGCGCACCGCCCGCTGGAACGGCTTCAGATCCGGCCCCAGCACCAACCAGAGCGCCTCGATGCCCAGCGCCCCGACGCCGATGAGCCAATCACCGGTGAGCGCCGCCGCGGTGGCAGCGCCGCCCAACAACGCCAGGTTGTAGACGTTGAGGAACGCGGCCTTCAGATAGTTGGGACTGCCGCCGCCCTCAGCCATGACGTTTAGAGCCCCACCCGGATGTTGCCGTGCACGTTCGACGTGTGGAGCAGCTCGAGCACATGGTTCTCGATCTGCTTGAACTCAGCGCTCTGCTTCACGGCCGCCTCGCGGTTGGCGAAGTAGGGCACCTCGATGCGGTGGAGCACCCGCGCCGGCCGGTGCGAGAGCACGAAGATGACGTCGGCGAGGTAGACCGCCTCTGAGACGTCGTGCGTGACGAACAGCACCGTATTGTCCTGCGTGCGCAGCACGTCGAGGATCAACGACTGCATGCCCCAGCGGGTCTGCGGGTCGAGCGCGCCGAAGGGCTCATCCATCAAGATGAGGCGGGGCTTGTTGGCCACCGTGCGCGCGATTGCCACGCGCTGCTTCATGCCGCCCGACAGCTGCTTGGGCAACGAGTCGGCGAAGTCTTTCAGGCCGACCTGCTCGACGATGGCCAGCGCCTGCTTCTTGCGCTCGTCGGACGGAACGCCCTGCAGCTCGAGGCCGTATTCCACGTTCTTGCGCACCGTGCGCCACGCGAAGCTGGTGTAGCTCTGGAAGACCATGCCGCGATCGCGGCCGGTACCGTCGACGGGTTTCCCATCGACCAGCACCTGGCCCGAGTCAGGCTTGTAGAGCCCGGCGACCGCTTTGAGAATCGTGCTCTTCCCGCAGCCCGAAGGGCCCAGAAAAACCGCGAGCTCGCCGATGCCGGGCTTGTTGGCCACGGTGAGGCTGACGTCTTCGACCGCCTGCACCGTGCGGCCGGCGCGGTCGGTGTACGACATGTACAGGTCCTTCAGCTCGAGCTTGGGCGTGGTGCTGGCAGGCAGCAGTCCCTGCGGGGGCGGCGCGACGGGCTTCTCAGACATCGGCTTCTCTCCAGGGAAACAGCAGCCGGTTCACCAGGCGAATGAGCACGTCGGTGATGATGCCGATGATCCCCACCACCAGAATGCCGGCGAAGCTCCACTCGGGCTTGTTGTGCTGGCCGGCGAGCTGAAGGATGTAGCCGATGCCGCTCTGCGCGTTCACGATCTCCGCGAGGATGATGTACGTCCACGCGATCGCGTTCATCACGCGGAAGCCGTCGAAGATCTGCGGCAGCGCCGCGGGAATCAGCACGGTGCGAACGACCTGGGCCTTGGTCGCGCCCAGCGTGAACGCGGTCTGAATCAGCTCTTCAGGTACCGCACGAATCGCGTCGACCACCGCGGGCAGCAGGAAGACCACCGTGCCCAGGAAGAGGAACGCCACCTTCTGCGCCTCGTCGATGCCGAACCAGAGGATGAGCAGCGGAATGAAGGCGGTGATCGGCAGGTACCGCATCGGCGCGATGATGGGGTCGAAGATGCGGTTGACGATCTCGAAGCTGCCCATCGCGATGCCCAGCGGCAACGCCACGGCCAACGAGAGCCCGAACGCCTTGGCGATGCGAATCGCGCTGACGCCCACGGCCTGGAGCAGGTCTTTCTCGAAGACCAGATAGAAGAGGCTGCGAATCACCTGATCCGGTGCCGGTAAGAAGAAATGCGGCACCAGCGGCACCTTCTCGCCGCCACGCTCGACCTGAATGTAGCTGACCGCGCACCACGCCAGCACCAGGATGCCGATGCTGGAGATCGACGCGATGCGACCGGCGCCCGCGGGAATGGGGCTGCGCAGCGCCCAGACCGAAGGCACCGCCCTCGCGCGAGCAGGGGCCTTGGCCGGAACCGTCACGCCTGGCGTCGCGGGCGACCCCGCATCACTGGGCATTGAGAACGACCTTGATGTCGGTGCGCCGGTTCAGCGCGCGCCCGTCTTCGGTCTCGTTCGGGGCCATCGGTTTGGCGCTGCCTTGACCCACGGTCACGAAGCGTTTTTCCTCGAGGTTGAAGTTCTTCACCAGGTACGCCTTCACGGCCTGGGCGCGCTTGGCCGACAACGTCTTGTTCGTAGACTCGTTGCCGCGGCTGTCGGTGTTGCCCTCGACCTGAAGGTACGTGTTGCCGAACGCGAGCATCGTGTCGCCCAGCGAGTCGAGCGTGAAGTAGCTGCCCGGCATGATCTCATCGGAGCCGGTGGTGAAGTGAATCGAGAGGCTCTTGTTGACGATCGCGCGATCGCTGACCTTGGGCTTGTCCTTGAAAGCAAAGGTCTCTTCGACCTTCTGGCTGGCGTAGTCCTTCGCGAGCGCGGCCACGAACCGCGAGTCCTTGAAATCGGGCGCGTCGACCACGGTGTTCACGACGCCCTTCTTGCGCCAGATGATGAAAGCGCCGTTGAAGAGCGAGTCGAAGTACGACTTGGGGCCTGAGAGGCCGAAGAAGAGCGCGTTGTCGGCGTAGGAGGTGAGCTTGAGGCCCGAGAGCATGCCCGACACGTCGTCGGTGGTGAGCTTGAGCGCGTCGGCGATCAGCTGGTTGGTGCTCTGGGGGTCTTCCTTCATCACGCTGATGGCATCGAACCAGCCGGCCACGAAGGCCTGCACGGTGCCGGGCGACTCATCGATGAGCTGCTGACGGGCGACCAGGGTGTCGGCGATCACGTTGGTGGCTGACGTGGTGGACACCAGCACGTGCGCTTCGTTCTCGCGCGCGGAAACGGCGCCAGAGAGATCGGGCTCCCAGGTGACCGCCGCGTCGACCTTGCCGGCCTTGAACATGGCGGCGGCCTGCGGGGCTTCTGCGGTGAAGACGATGTTCTTTTCGATCTCGTTGCGCTCCTGCTGCGAGAGACCCGACTGCGAGAGGAGAAAGAGCAGCAGCCAGTGCGAAGGCGTGAACTTGGTGCTGGCGATGCGCTTGCCCTTCAGGTCTTCGACCGACTTGATGGTCTTGAGCGAGACGATGCCGTCACCGCCGCGGCTCCAGTCTTCCTGAATGATGGAGCGCGCCTTGAGGCCCTTCTCCTTCAGCTCGCTGCCTTCGCGGGCGAACGAGTCGACGGTGTCCCACATGATGTCGATGTCGCCCTTGATGAAGGCGGCCAGCTTGGCGCTGGGGTCCTCCAGGAGGATGAACTCGACCTCGAGGCCGTACTTCTTCTTGTAGAGCGAGTTGGCGCCGCCGGGCTTCATGCCGCCGTTGGCGACGATGCCAGGCGCGTGACCTGCCCAGGTGTTGATGCCGACCTTGAGCGGGCGGTTGAGCATCTGGGTGCCGGGCGTGGCGCCGCCGACGACCTTGAGACCACCTTCGCGGGGCGCGTCGCTGATGCCGGTGTTGAGGCTGGCGAAGTCGTCCTTGGTGACCTCAGCGCCGTCGGCCTTCTTGCCCGTGTCGTCTTTCTTCGTCGCACCCGACCAGGCGCGCAGCTGATCGCCGTACTTTCTGAACGCCACGAAGCCGAGCACGCCGACAGCCACCAAAACGATGAACAACTTTCCCAACGGAGTCAGTTTCATGAAAGCCCCTGAAGTACTGATGAACGAAGAAATTACGGTTTGGCAGCAGGCGCTGCCGGAGCGTTGAAGAACTCGAGCACCCGGTG
>JAYTAT010000015.1:0-2313 GCA_043737315.1 Archangium sp. | reverse complement strand
CGATGGCGAAGTACGGCAACGACAAGCCTGACCTTCGCTTCCGCATGGAGCACGTGGTGCTCAACTCGATCATCGAGAAGTTCGGCGCTGAAGGCGGCGTCGGCCCGATGTGGGAGACCCTGCAGCAGAAGGGCCTCATCAAGGCGATGGTGGTCTCGCCCGTCGCGCCCGGCCAGCACAACCCCGTGGTGGTGAGCGCCAAAGAAGAGGCATTCCGCAAGGCGAACCCGAACCCCACGGCCAAGATGCCCCCGCCGCCGGCCGAGTTCTCGCGCAAGGACATCGAAGAGCTCGAGAAGTACGTCGTCGGCATGGGCGCGGGCGGCCTGGCTCGCGCGAAGATCGCCGAGAACGGCGACTGGACGCAGGCCCCCCTGTTCAAGAACGCCAAGCCTGAGCTGCGCGCGGCGATCATCGAGGCGACCGGCGCCAAAGCGGGCGATCTGATTCTCTTTCAGTTCGGCCCCGTCTCGAAGGTCCACACCATCATGGCCAACCTCCGGGTGGAGCTGGCCAAGCGGCTGTGGCTGATTCCCGAGTTCGGCGCTGGCGGGAACTGGAACTTCCTGTGGGTCGTGAACCCTCCGCTGTTCGAGTACGACGAAGAAACCAAGCACTGGGCCGCGGCGCACCACGCCTTCACGCGCCCGATGGACGAGTGCCTCAAGTACCTCGAGCCCGAGACGTTCGACCCCTCGAAGGTCTACTGCTACCGCTACGACGTGGTGCTCAACGGGTTCGAGATCGGAGGCGGCTCGATCCGTCTCCACGACCCCGAGCTGCAGAAGAAGGTCTTCAAGGCGATGGGCATCGGCGACGAAGAGGCCCGCAACAAGTTCGGGTTCCTGCTCGACGCGCTCAAGTACGGCGCGCCTCCGCACGGCGGGCTCGCGCTCGGCATGGACCGGCTCGCGTTCCTCATCACCGAGACCGAGTCGCTGCGTGACGTCATTCCGTTCCCCAAGACGTCGAAGGGCACTGACTTGATGACCCAGGCGCCTGGGGATGTTGATGAGAAACAGCTTCGCGACTTGTTCGTAAAATCGGTACCGCCGGCGAAGAGCTGAAGTCTCGCGTGCTCCCTCTCCCCTGAGGGGGAGAGGATTGGGAAGAGGGCTTGCCACACATGTTCGAACGCCGAACCACGATGCCGGTGTCTGCCGAAGAACTGTGTGCCTGGCATGCGAGGCCCGGCGCCTTCGAACGTCTCAATCCACCGTTCGCGCCCGTCACGGTCGAAGAACGCACGGGTGGCCTCGAGGTCGGTGCC
Source organism: Archangium sp. (assembly GCA_043737315.1). Classification (GTDB taxonomy): domain Bacteria; phylum Myxococcota; class Myxococcia; order Myxococcales; family Myxococcaceae; genus Archangium_A. Next base: position 1,043 of record JAYTAT010000015.1, on the reverse strand, counting down.
CGCACCGTCATTCGCGGCGTCGGCCCGCTCGGCAGCCGCTGGGTGGCCGAACACACCGCCTACGAGCCGGGCCGCATGTTCCGCGACGAGCAGGTCAGCGGCCCGTTCGCCAAGTGGGTGCACACGCACCTCTTCGAGCCGCGAGGTGAACACAGCGAGCTGGTCGATCAGATCGACTACGGCTTGCCGCTGGGCGGGCTGGGCTCGTTTTTCGGCGACGGCTTCACCGTCAGCACGCTCGAGCGCATGTTCAACTTCCGCCACGCGATGACCCGCAACGATCTTTCACGTCACGCGCAGTACGCCGCGAAGCCCAGGCTCACGGTGGCGGTGACCGGCGCGAGCGGCCTGGTCGGCTCTGCCCTGATTCCTTTCCTCACCACGGGCGGTCACACGGTGCGCGCGGTCAAGCGCCAGGGCACCGAGTTCGACGCGAAGGCGCTCGAAGGCGCTGACGTGGTGTTGAACCTCGCAGGCGCTGGCGTCGCCGACCAACGGTGGACGGATGATCGCAAGCGGCTGCTGGTGGAAAGCCGCATCGATTACACGCGCAAGTTGATCGCGGCGCTGAAGCAGAGCGGCTCGAAGCCCAAGGTGTGGCTGCAAGCCTCGGCGATCGGCATCTACGGCGATCGCGGCGATGAACAGCTGACGGAAGAGTCGAAGTTGGGTGAGCCGAGCGATCGGGGCGCCGGGTTCCTGGCGAAGCTCTGCCAGGGCTGGGAGGCCGCAGGCAACGAGGCCGCTGCGCTCGGTGCTCGCGTGGTGAGCCTGCGTATCGGGCTCGTGCAGTCGGCCAACGGCGGGGCGCTCTCGAAGTTTCTGCCGGCCTTCAAGCTGGGCGCGGGTGGCCCCATCGCCAGCGGCAAGAGCTGGCAGAGCTGGATCTCGCTCGAAGATCTGCTCGGGCTCATTCTCTTCGCGGCGTATCAGGACGGGCTCTCGGGGCCGATCAACGCGGTCGGGCCCCACCCGGTCACCAGCGCGGAATACGCGAAGGTGCTCGGGCGCGTGCTCAGCCGGCCCTCGTTTGCACCGCTGCC
>JAYTAT010000014.1:0-2313 GCA_043737315.1 Archangium sp. | reverse complement strand
TGCTCCTCTCCCGCCGCAAATTTTCGCTGCCCGCGCAGCTTCGCCCGATGGCGCAGGCCTTCGGCCCCCAGGTGCTCGGCGTGTTGTTCCCGCACTTCTCGGGAGCGGTGGTGTGCAGCGAAGACGCGGTGGAAGCCGACGTGGTGCGCGTGGCCGAAGCCCTGGGTCACCTCGAGCGCGCCATCGGTACGCTGCACGAAAAGATGCCCGAGAAGCTGGTCGAGGGGTTCCTGCTCAGGCTGCCCGAGGTGCTCGCGACGCTCGAGGCCGACGCGCGCGCCATTCTCGAAGGCGACCCCGCGGCGCGCAGCTACGACGAGGTGGTGCTGACCTACCCGGGCTTCTACGCCATCGCGATGTACCGGGTGGCGCACCTGCTCCACACGCTGGGGCTGCCGCTCTTGCCGCGCCTGCTCACCGAGTTCGCGCACGAGAAGACGGGCATCGACATTCACCCCGGCGCCACCATCGGCCAGCGTTTCTGCATCGATCACGGCACCGGCGTGGTGGTGGGCGAGACCACGCACATCGGCAACGGCGTCAAGCTGTACCAGGGCGTCACTTTAGGCGCGCTCACGGTCGAGAAGGCGCTGGCCGACAGCAAACGTCACCCCACCATCGAAGACGAGGTGGTCATCTACGCAGGCGCCACCATTCTGGGCGGCACCACCGTGGTGGGGCATCACTCGCTGGTCGCGGGCAATGCGTGGTTGACCCATTCGGTTCCTCCGAATTCTGTGGTGAGCCGGCGCAGCGAAGTCAGGCAGCGGCAGGCGGGGCCGATGTTCGAGGAGTACGACTGGGTCATCTGAAGCCGATGTTGCCGAAGTGACGAGCATCCATTACAACGGATTTATATCCACCTAAACGGACGAGGACTCTTCCATGCGCGCCCATTCGATTCTCGAGACCATCGGCAACACACCCCACGTGAAGGTCAACCGGCTCTTCGGTTCGACCCATGAGGTGTGGATCAAGCTCGAGCGGGCGAACCCCGGTGCGAGCATCAAGGATCGCATCGCGCTGTCGATGATCGAAGACGCCGAGGCGAAAGGCCTGCTTACGAAAGACTCAATCATCATCGAGCCGACCTCGGGCAACACCGGCATTGGCCTTGCGATGGTGGCGGCGGTGAAGGGCTACCAGCTGCTGCTGGTGATGCCTGAGTCGATGTCGCTGGAGCGCCGCCGGGTGATGGCCGCCTACGGCGCGAAGTTCGAGCTCACCCCGCGCGAGAAAGGCATGAAGGGTGCCATCGCGCGAGCACAAGAGCTGGTGGCCTCGACGCCCCACGCGTGGATGCCGCAGCAATTCGAGAACGAAGCGAACATCGAGGTGCACCGCCGCACCACCTCGCAGGAGATCCTCAACGACTTCCCCGAAGGCCTCGACGTCATCGTCACGGGCGTGGGCACGGGTGGTCACATCACCGCGCTGGCCGAGGTGCTCAAGCCGAAGTGGCCAAAGCTCAAGGTGTTCGCGGTCGAGCCGGTGAAGTCGCCGGTCATCTCGGGTGGTGCTGCGGGCCCGCACCCGATTCAAGGCATCGGCGCCGGCTTCATTCCGAAGAACCTCAAGAAAGAGCTGCTCGACGGGGTGATCCAGGTCGAGCACACCGACGCGTTCGAGATGGCGCGCCGCGCGGCGAAAGAAGAGGGCATGTTCATCGGCGCGTCTTCGGGTGCGTCACTGCAGGCGGTCAAGCAGAAGCTCAGCGAAATTCCCGCGGGCAGCCGGGTGCTCACCTTCTGCTACGACACGGGTGAGCGGTACCTCTCGGTCGAAGGCTTCTTGCCGTGACCGTGCCGCATCGCGGCGATTTGATGCATTCTCCCGGCACTCGCATGAAACGAATCATCGTCACTGCCCTTTGCCTCGCTGCTCTCTCTGGCTGCGCCTACCTGCAGCAGTTCCTCAAGACGTCGGGCCGAGAGCCGACGTTCAGCTTCCGCTCCATGTTGCTCAACGACGTCTCGCTTGCGGGGCTCAACCTCGACACCGTGTGGGACCTGGGAAACCCCAACCCGGTGAGCATCTCGCTGGCGTCGGTGGACTACGCGCTGTTCATCGAGGACAAACAGGTGGTGGCAGGTCACCCCGAGAACGGCTTGCAGATCGCCGCGAACGGCTCGAGCGAGCTGCACTTCCCCGCGAACATCAAGTTCACCGACGTGGTGTCCGTGGTCGAGACCTTCCTCACCAGGGACACCGCGAGCTGGAAGGCCGAAGGCGCGCTGGGTGTCTCGACGCCCATCGGGGTGATTCGCCTGCCCATCGTGAGGGAAGGCTCGTTCGAAGTGCCGAAGCTCCCGG
>JAYTAT010000013.1:0-2313 GCA_043737315.1 Archangium sp. | reverse complement strand
ACGCCGCAACTCAAGGTGGCGCTGAGCTGCACCTGTTCGCGTCGCGATGATCCCTCCTGCGGCTGCATCGAGCGCGCCTTCGAGCCGAACATGGCTTTCCTGCAAGACGGCTCGGGGTTGATCTCGGTGGGCGTCGACACGGTTGACGCCGAGCGGCGGGTGTTCGCGCGGCGGCTCGCGTTGCCGATCGTGGAAGCGCCGTACGGGGCCGCATGCGCGCGCAGCTGCCCTACGAACGAACGGTGTGAAGTGCAGGTGGGCAACTCGGGCTTCTTCAGTGACGCCTGCGTATCGAACGACGCGATGACGATGGCGCCAGCGGGCCGGCTGTCGGCCACGGTGGTGTCGCCGAACCCCGGCTCAATCGCCGTCGCGCTCGCCTCGAGTGACGGTGGAACGACCGACGCGCGGGTGGTGAGCGCGCCTCCGATGTTGATCGTCGAGGGGCCCCCGCTGCAGCCGGTGCGGGTGACCCTGACGCAAGCAGGCCACGCCCCGCGCGTGATGGAGCTCACCTTCCCCGACGCCGCCCGCACCGCTGAGCTGGGCACCGTGCCGCTGGTGGCCGCCACGTTCGTGGACACGGTGCCTTCCCCTTCAAGTCTCCTGGTCGGGGCGTGGGGAACGGTCGTGAACAGCGCGCAGGCGTTGCTGCTGCCGGCGCTCGTCGCGGACGGAGGTGTGGAGTGGACTGCGCTTCGCAGCGCGGCAGATGGCGGGCTTATTCGCACGTCGCTCGCGCCCGCGAGGAAGGGCATGCAGAACACCCTGGTGACCCCGTTGTGGTTCCCGCGGCAAGGCCGGGTGCTGGTGCCAGGGCCGACCTCGCTCGCGGCGTTCGACGACGTCACGCTGCAGCCGCGCGGCGTTCTGGCGGGTGGTGATTTCGTCGACGGCCGCTTCGGCTTTTCTGCCGGCAGTCAGGGCGACGTGGTGGTGGTGCCGCGCGACATGGGCGCGAGCTTCGTTCGGGTCGATGCGATGGGGTTGACCCGCGTGGTGAATCTTTCTGGCAGCGCAGCGACGGGCAGCCTCGCTGGAGACGGCGGCGTGGTGGTGCGGCAGACGGGCAACTGGGTGGCGCAGTTCACCGACGGCTCGTCGCGCACGCTCTCGACCATTCTGGCGAGCACCCCGGTCTTCCTCGAGGGCTCGGGTCGCGCCGTGTTCTTCAACCGCGACAGCACGCTCATCGAAGTCACCTTGAGCACTGGCGCCGAGCGCGTGGTCACGCAGGGCGCAGGTCTGCTCGCGCCCGGGCTGAAGAGCGATCGCCTCGTCGCGAGTGGCTCGACTCTCGATGGGGGCCTCTTCACGCCGTTCACGTCGCTCTTCGCCAGCGGGTTGGAACAAGGCCCCTTCGGCTCGCCCAGTGGCGGCCGCCTCGCAGCGCCGGGGGTCTGGGCCAGCCAGGAGAACAGCTCGCAGGTGCTGCGCCTGATCGACGACGGCTCGACGGTCGCAACGCTTCCTGGATCGGCCTGGCGTTTCGTGGCGCTCAGCGATCTCGGCTTCGCCGCTTTCCCCGTTGACGCGGTGCGGAGCGTCGACGTGCGCTACTTCCGCGACGGGGTGCCCGACGCCACGCTGGCACTGTCGACCGTGGGTGCGCCGTTTGGAACCGGTGACACCCGCCTCGCTTCAGGCCGGCAGGTGCACGTCTACGCCTCAGCCACCGGCGCTCAGAGCAACTCGCGGTTCATCGTGCCGCAAGAGACCGCGTACACCTGGGATCCCCCGTTCAACTCGCTGGTCGCGGTGTCCCCCTTTGCGACCACGCGTACGCCGTCGACGCGGGGAATGCCCTGCGCGCTGTTCTCGACGCCGCACCTCGCGTGGTCGGTCGCACCTTCAGGAGCGATCACCCCGCTGCTCGGGAAGACAGACTTCTTCTGCGCGCAATAGAGAGCTGATTCAGCGGGGATCGCGCCTCAGCATCATGTTCATGCTCGACCCCGAGCGTCCCGGCTTCCCGGGGTGCTGAGCGACGAAGGGGTTGGTCCCGGGCTTCGCGGTGCGGGCTTTGGGCGTCGCAGCCGCCTTTTCACCTTCGAGCGCGACGGGCTTCTTTGTTCCGGTTGCTGCGGGTTTCTTCGCCATTGCCGCTCGTACTCCCTTTCTTCGTGCAGCCCACCCTCAGTTCGGGGTGCTGCGCGCTTCGTAGAGCGGCACGGGATTGCGGCGCTGGGCACACCCGGGAATCTTCGCGCTGCATTGTGCCTTCGCCCGGGGCCCGTCGTCAGGCGTGCGCCACTTGAGCGCCGCCTCGAGCGCGACCTCAGCAGGTTGCCCCAGGTGCTGCAGCGCCAGCGC
>JAYTAT010000012.1:0-5848 GCA_043737315.1 Archangium sp. | reverse complement strand
AGAACCCGGCGGCCCTGATGGTGGTCTCGATGCACCAGTAGCTGCGGCGCGCGAAGAGCGGAGAGGTCGACTGCACCACCGCCACGCCACCGGGCGCGAGGTGGGCCTTGAGCAGTGAGTAGAAGCGCGTGGTGTAGAGCTTGCCGAGCGAGAAGTTGTTGGGGTCGGGGAAGTCGACGATCACCACGTCGAACTTCTCGGGCGTGGTGCCCAGCCATTGCATGGCGTCGTCGTTGATGACGCGCAGCTTCGGGTTCACCAGCGCGTGCCCATTGAGCTCAGCCAGCTCATGCGACTCGACGGCCAGCTTGGTCATCGCCCCGTCGAGGTCGACCAGGGTGATGCGCTTGACGTCGTCGTACCGAAGCACTTCGCGCGCGGCCAGCCCGTCACCGCCGCCCAGAATGAGCACCTCGCCACGTTGGGTGGCGGCCTGGAAGGCGGGGTGCACCAGCCCCTCGTGGTACCGGTACTCGTCGACCGAGGAGAACTGCAGGTTGCCGTTCAAGAACAGCGCGAAGCCCCGGTGACTGCGGGTCACCACGATGCGCTGGTAGGAGGTCTGCTGCGCGTGCACGACCTCGTCGTTGTACAGCTGCTCTTCGAAGAGCGAGGTCATCGAGTCGGCCATGGCGATGCCCACGATGAGAATCACCGAGACCAGCACCGCCTTGATTCGCAAGCGCGTGACGTTGCCGAGCACGGGCGCGAGCAGCCAGGTGCTCCACAAGCCGACCAGCGCGTTCACCAACCCGAACACGAGTGACGTGCGCACGAGCCCCAATCGCGGCAGCAGCACGATGGGGAAGAGCAACGACGCAAAGAGGCTGCCCAGGTAATCGAAGGTCAGCACGCGAGAGACGAGATCCTTGAACTCGAGCTGATCCTTCATCAGCCGCATCAGCAGCGGAATCTCGAGCCCCACCAGCGTGCCGATCACCAGCACCATGCCGTAGAGCGTGACCCGGAAACCGGCGCCCGCTGCGAAGGTGGCGAAGAGAAACGGGGCCGAGATGCCGCCCACGAGCGCGACGGCCAGCTCGATCTCCACGAAGCGTTGCGCGAGGCCCTTGTCGATGAAGCCCGACAACCACGCGCCGATGCCCAGCGCGAACAGGTACACGCCGATGACGGTGGAGAACTGCGTGATGCTGTCGCCCAGCAGGTAGCTGGCGAGCGTGCCGACGATGAGCTCGTAGATGAGCCCACACGTGGCGATGACCAGGACGGTGACGTAGAGCAGCGAGCGGTTCACGAATTCAGCCGTGGTAAACGCGAGAGGCGGCGATGCGACCCGCGGTGATGTCGAAGACCTCGGCGATGGGCATCGGCGGGCCATCGGGTGCGTGGCGCACGTACTCGAGGAACACGCGGTCGTCGCTCGAGGTCATGGCCGTCTTTTCGTAACGCAGGCCGGGCAGGCGCTTGAGTGCGTCGGCCCACCACTCGGTGAGCGCGGCGCGGCCGACCAGCTTGCCGCCGGTCTCGGGGTGAAGCGCGCGGATCTTCGGCGAGGTGTGCGTGCAGTCTTCGGCGTACAGCGCGACGAGCTTCGGCACGTCACCTGCGTTGAACGCATCGAGCCAGGCCTGGGCGATCGCCTCGTGAGGGTGGGGCATGGCCTTGGGTGTACCGCGCAACGGATCGACGCGCAGCACGCCCTTCAGCTGCCGTGAACCGAACGCCTTGGCTGTTGTCTTTCGTGGCCTGTCGCCGTGCCAGGAAGTCGACGGAAGAAGTTTATGTCTGCGCTGAACTCGGGGGTGAGGGCCGTCGCAGCGACCGCTTTCGATGTGCTAGCCCGCGCGCATGAGAACCCTCGCTCTGCTGTCGTTGCTGCTCGGCTCTGGACTCATCTTGACCGCCTGCGGAACGCCCACCGCGAAGTGCACTGCAAGCACCTGCTCCGGCTGCTGCGACGCGACGGGCGACTGCCAGCTCGGCAACTCGAACGCCGCTTGCGGGTCGGGCGCCGGGCAGTGCCAGCCGTGTGCAAGCTCGCAAGCCTGCACCTTCGGCATCTGTGTGACCCAGAACACCTCAGGAAGTGGCGCCGGTGGCGGATCGACCGGTGGCGGATCGACCGGTGGCGGTTCAGGTGGCGGCGCAACCGGGGGCGGCGGAGGTGGTTCGGTGACCTGCTCCGCGGCCAATTGCGCAGGCTGCTGTGACAGCACCGGCCAGTGCCGCACCGGAAACGCCCCGGCCGCCTGTGGCCGAAACGGCACGAGCTGCTCGCAATGCGTCAGCTCTCAGACCTGTTCCTCCTCGGGCGCCTGCGTCTCTGCGACCTGCTCCCCCGCCACCTGCGCGGGCTGCTGCGACAGCCTGGGTCTGTGCCGCACCGGAGACGTGGCGCCTTCGTGCGGCCGCAACGGCGCCGCCTGCATGCAATGCGGGAACAACCAGCTCTGTTCCTCTTCTGGCTCTTGCGTCACGTCGGGAACGGGCGGCGGGGGAGGCACGTCCTCCTGCTCCCCCAGCACCTGTCCCGCTGGCTGCTGTACCCCGGCCGGCGTGTGCATCACCACCACCACGCCCTCTCGCTGTGGCGCTGGCGGCAGCGCGTGCCAGAGCTGCACGATGGGCAACACCTGCGTCAGCGGGAGCTGCCAACCCTGCAGCGGCTGCCTCGACATCAACACCGGCAGCTGTGTGGCGGGCACCGCGAACAGCCGGTGCGGCCGCAACGGGGGCTTCTGCCAGACGTGCGACTCCGCCGCGGGCCAGAGCTGCCAGTCGGGCGTCTGCAGCGGTGGCACCACGTGCAACGCGAGCAGCTGCGCGGGCTGCTGCGACGGCAACGCCTGCCGGCAGCCCAGCCAGTTCACCACCGCGCAATGCGGCCAGGGGTTCGCGGGAGCGGCCTGTGTCTCCTGCATGGGCGGTCAGACCTGCGACCGGGGCCAGTGTTCGTTTCCCGGCACCGACGGCGGCGCGGGCTTCGATGGTGGGTTCGTCTCGCAATGCACCACCGCGAGCGATTGTGGGCCTGACTTCTGCTGCGACACCCCCTTTGGCGGGTTCGGGTTCTGCGTCGCGGCAGGCCGGGCCTGTTTATTCGCCGGAACGTGTGCGCCCTCCGTTCTGGTCTGCCTTTAAAAACGTCGGCGGTCAGCGGCCCGAGTACCAGGGCTCGATGGCCTTGGGCACCAGCAGCGTGGGTGAGGTGCTCCGGGGCAGGTTCACCTTGTAGACGCTGTCGTTGCCGCCGGAGTCCGACGAGAACGCGATCGAGCCGTTCCCCACCCAGCAGGGGAACGAGTCGTTGGTGCCGGGCTCACCCGCGTAGACCGACGTCACCACCTTTGAGCCGAGATCGATCACGAACAACCGCGTGACGCTGCTCGAGACCAGGCCGTCGAAGGCCGCCTTGGTGCCGTCGGGTGAAATCACCAGCCGGTGCGAGATGCCCTGCGCTTCATTGCCCAGCACGTTGGTGACGTTGCTCACCGAGTTGGTGGAAAGCGTGATGCGTTCGATCTGCGTGTAGCCCAGGCCCGGGTTGCCCGCGGCCACGATGAGCGCAGTGCCGTCAGGCGTGAAGGAGGGCGACGCCTGCGACAAACCACCGTTGGCGAGCACCCGCGCGCCCGTGCCGTCGGCGCCGATGAGCCCGATGCGCGTGCTGGTGCCGTCATCGAAGCCGAACGCCACCTGCGTTCCGTTGGGCGAGAACACCGGCGTCTTGAAGTTCCGCTGCCGCGCCGAGGTGGACACCACGGCGCGCACGATGCCGCCCGCGGTGGGCACGATGGCGATCTCCGAATCCGTCGAGCTGCCGCGCACGAAGACGATCTGCTGCCCGTCGAACGAGAAACTCGGCGTGCGCACGTTGGCAGAACCCGTCAACCTCGTGGTCGTCTCCGTGTCGGCGTCGTCGACCAGGTACACGTTGCGGTCGTCTTTGCGCACGAAGGTGAAGCCCTTGGCGAACGTGAAGGCCGCACTGCCCCCACCACCACCGGTGCCGCCGCCTCCGCCTCCCCCGAGGAAGTCACAAGCAGGCAGAAGAAGAACGAGGGCCAGAGCGGTGAACCACGAAGAACCAAGCATGCGCATGGGACGCACTGCATCACGCGCTTGTTCACGAGCCAACCGAGTTCCCGGCTCGTGACCCGCCGGGAAGGATTAGGCGCGACGAATCTTGGCGAGCTCGTTACGGCAATTATTGCAGAGGTGCAGCTGGCGGCGCTCGGCATCGGTGATGGTGGTGGCGAGGAACATCGCGCACCGCGCATCTTCACAATACGAGAGGCCCACGAGGTGACCTGCCTGGTGCACCGCCTCGACGAAGGTGCGCCGCTTCCACGCTTCGCCTTCGGCCTTGAGCCGCCACAACGACATCACCGCCGCGTGGGATTCCCGGTCGGCCTCGCCGTAGACGAACGGCGAATCAGGCACGAAGAGATCGACGTCGGCGATGCCGATGATCAACGGCGTGCCCGTGTCTTTGAGCGTGAGCAGCCGGCGCATGATCGCCGTGGTGTGGTACTGATTCCGATCCTTGTTGAACGCGAAGCCCGGCTGCGCGAGCAGCGGCTTGCCCACGTAGGCCGTGACACCCAGCACCTGCGCGATGGGCGCTTCGAGTTCCTTCAGGAAGACCCCTTGAACGGGGCCGACGGGCACTAACTGAAGCTCCTTGACTGCCATGCTGCTTCCCCCAGAGGCGAAGGCATCGTCAACCGCTGACCCGTTCGAATTGTGACTGACTTCGGCGCGGAAACCATCCGCGCAGTTTCGCTACATCTGGGGCGCGTGGATTCGAACCACGATAATCAGAGTCAAAGTCTGATGTCCTACCCTTGGACGACGCCCCATCGGCCCACTCGACGAGGCGACTTTACGGCGATCAGGGCTGGCTGACGAGCCAGATCAACCCAGAGAGCAACGCGACGATGGCCAGGAGCAGGGCGATGTAGAGCGGCACCCTTGACGTGGGGGGAAGTAAGGCCACCGGCCCCTGCAGGTCGCTCTGCTCCGCCGCGTGGCTTTCGGGGGGCGGCAAGGTCGGCCGCTTCTTCGAGCGCACCACCTCGTCGGGGTTGACCGCCACGGTGGCCACTTCGAGGTTGCGGCTCGACTGAAACCGGGGCCGGTTGGGCGGCTCGACCGGCTCGGGCTGGAGCATGTCGTGGGCCACGTTGGTGGCCGCCCAGGGGGAGACGTGGTTGTCGGTGCTCACGTCGGCGGCCTTGTTCTGCTCCACGCCCACGCTGACCAGCGTCTTGGCTTCGCCCCATTCCCGCCTGGGCACCACGCCCATGACCGGGCGGTTGAGCACCACGCGATTTCCCGAATGGCCCGTGCGCCCATCGCTGATCCGGCGCAAGGCGCGGCGTGCTTCGTCGGCTTCCTGGTAGCGCTTCTCGGGCTCGCGCGAGAGCAGGCGCATCACCCACTCGTCGAGCTCTTCATCAATCGAAGGCTGCCACTGCCGCGCCCGAATCGGGTCGTGCGCCATCTTCTGCGAGAGCACCTCGATGGCCGAAGGCCCCTCGTGCGGCAGGTGATTGGTGAGCATCTGGTAGGCGATGCCGCCCACGGCATAGAGGTCGGTCGCGGGCGTGACCTTGGTGCCCAACACCTGCTCGGGGGCCATGAAGGCGGGCGTGCCCAGCAGCGTGCCGGGGTTGGTGGGCTTGACCGAGCCGTTGGCGCGATCGGCCTGCTTGGCGAGGCCGAAGTCGATGACCTTGATGCCCTTCTGGCCGTCGGGTTTTGACTCCACGAAGACGTTGCCGGGCTTCAAGTCGCGGTGAATGACGCCCACGGCGTGCGCCGCGGAGACCGCCGAGAGCAGCTCGTCGAGAAACGGCGCCACCTGGCGCAGCTTCATGGGGGC
>JAYTAT010000011.1:0-2319 GCA_043737315.1 Archangium sp. | reverse complement strand
CGACGTCGAGGCGGGCGTAGGCGCGTTCCGGGCCGCCGAGATCGGGTGGGGGCGTCGCGCGCACCTTCTTCACCACGAGGGTCACCGGCCCGCCCTGCGGCATCGCCTGCACGCTGTTGATCACCAGGTTGGCGATCACCTGCTGCAGCTGATTGGGGTCGCCGTCGACCTCGACGTTCTCCGAAGGCGCGAGCGCGAGCGAACAGCCGCCCTTCTCGGCCAGCGGGTGAAGCATGGCCACCGCGTCGGCGGCGACCTCGTCGAGCGAGAAGCGGGTCATCTTCGGCGTCTCCCGCCGCGCGAAGTCGAGCAGCTGGCGGATGATGCGGGTCATCTGGCCCGTCTGCTGGTGGATGATCTGAGCGTTGCTCTTCGCTTCGTCGCCCTGCACCTCACCGGTGGCGATCATTCGGGCGCGCATCGAGACCACGTTGAGCGGCGTGCCCAGTTCGTGCGCGATGCCCGCTGCCAGAATGCCCACGGTGGTGAGCCTGTCGGCGTGACGAAGCGCGTCCTGGGCGGTGTTGCGTGCGGTGATCTCTTGCTGCAGGCGACCGCTGGCGCGCAGCAGTTCGTCGCACATGTGATTCATCTCGGTGGCGAGCTGGCCAATCTCGTCGCGCTGCACGATGGCCAGCGGGCCCGAGTAGTCGCCCTTGCTCACCCGGCGCGCCTTCTCGGTCAGCGAGCGCATGGGGCGGCCCACCACCACGGCGCCAAGGCCAATCGCCACCACCGCCCACAACATGGCAAGGGTGCCGAAGTTGATGACGTGGCTCTCGACGATCCGCGCGACGGTCTCGCGTTCGGCGCCGAGCGTCTCCTGCACCCAGAGTACCCCGGGGGTGCCGTCGGGCAACGGCGTGGCGAGCAGCGTTTCGGCGGTGTGCCACACGTCGAGCACGAACACCGGCTCACCGCGCGAGAGCGCCTTCCGTTGGGTGGCGTTCAAGGTCATCTGTGAGAGCGGCGTGAGGCGCATCTGCGTCAGCTGGGAGTCGCGATTCGCCACCGCCAGCAACGCTGCGGCCCCTGCTTCGGCGGTGCCGGCCTGACGCTCGCGCTCGAGGGCCGCGAGCAACACCCGGCCGGCGATGCCCTGATCACGCTCGACGTCGGCGTGGTGAAGCTCGACCGCTTCGCGCACCGAGAGCCAGGCGGAGAAGCCCAACGCCAGGAAGGCGAAGAGGGCGAGCGGGAGCGTGATCTTCCGGGCGAGCTGCATGCCCGGCAGTCTGCCCCAACGCAAAGGGCAGGCCTCGACCTTCACCTGGAGCGAATGGGGCGTACGGCCTCGCGCCTGGGCACGGTGACGACCAACACGCCGTCGCCTCGGGCTGCGTGCCGTCGGGCGAATCGTTGAGCGTGAAGGTGCGGCTGAACATGCTGCGGCTGCGCTCTGTCCGGATCCAGCCCTTCTCTTCTCGCGGACCTTGTCGTCTTTGCGCTCGGTCTCCAGCACGCCGGCAGCGGTCCATGAGGAAGGTGTTGGTTCAGTCCGGGGCACCGCGACAGCGCGGAAGCGGGCAGGACAGGCTCGCGTCAAGGCGCAAAGAGTGAGGGGATGGGCCCGCGTGAGAAAACTGCTGGTCGTTCTGATGGTGTTTTCCGCTGAGGCCTTCGCGCAGGGCGAAGAGTTCAGTCTGCCTGCATTCCAGGATCTGCCGGCCGACGCGGGCTTGCCCGATCCTTCGGTGCCCCCCATGCCGCAGGGCACGTCGCTGCCGGGCCCCCCCAAACCGCCGCCTGCACCGAGTTGGTCGCGGCTGGGGGGCGCCACGTCGGTGCTGTTCTCTGGGTTGCAGAGCTACTCGTTCAGCATCGAGGTTGCCTTACTGGTGCTGGTGGTGGGGTCGTTGGAGCACTCGCCCACCGTGCCCGGCGAAGTAGAGGGCTTTGTGTTCATGGCGGGGGCTGAGGCGGCTTACGGCTGGGTCGGTGGACCGCTGTGTCAGGGCACCATGTTCTGCGCCAAGCGGGGCGGGGGTGGATTGGCGCTCAAGGGTGGGTGGGCGCGTGGGCTGCCCAACGTGCGCGATGGGGTGACGCGGGCGCAGTCGATGTATTTTGCGCAGCTCGACGTGATGGCCTCGAACTTCGACATTGAGTCAGCGCCGCTCGCCCCCGGGGTGAACACATGGGAGCTGCTCACCCGGCTTCGGCTGGGTTTCCACTTCACCAGCGAGTCCGCGCGGGCGACCTTTACGGGGGTGACCACGTTTGCCGCGGTCTTCATCGAGGCGATCCCGGTGAGCAAAGCCACGCGAGGCATCACGCTGGGTGGCTGCGTGGGAATCGGCTTTTGAAATGAGCACCTCT
>JAYTAT010000010.1:0-2321 GCA_043737315.1 Archangium sp. | reverse complement strand
AGAAGAAGCCGAAGACCGCGGTCGAGAAGGTGCTCGAGGGTGACTTCACCAGGAAGCTCGGCAAGCACAAAGACGTGCGCGACGCGTTCCATGGCGTGATTCACCTCGACGTGACAGGCGTGGGCGGCGGCAAGTGGACGGCCGACCTCACGAAGTCGAACGAGTGGATCACCCGGGGTCACAGCGGCAAGGCCAAGCTCACCATTCGCGCCGGGGCAAAGCACTTCATCGCGTTGATCAAGGGCGAGAAGAACGCGCAGATGGCGGTGATGGCGGGCGAGCTCTCACTCGAGCCGATGGACCTCGACATGGCGATGAAGCTGGGCCCGCTCTTCAGCTGAAGCCTCCCTCTCCCCGAGGGTGAGCGGGTTCGGACAGAGGGCTGTGATATGGCTGTCTCGTGCGTCTCACGCTCTCCCGAGGGGTCAGCCTCGCCGTCCTCGCCTCGGCTAAAACCGAAGCTGATCACCACGAAGATCTCGGCTGCAGCATCCTGGGCCCGCCGTCACGCCCCGTGCGCCGAGCCCACGCCTGGCTCAAGAAACAAGTTCAACGCCTCGGGCCCGAAGCCGTCGCCCATCAAGCCGCGAAGCTGGTGAAGGCGATGGAAGCCTCGCCCGCCTATGACGCGCTGTGCGACGGCAAGAAACGCCGCTTCGGCAGGCGCGTGCTTCGTCAAGACGTGATCTTCCCGAAGGCGCAGAAGTTCAAGCCGACCGTGCTCCACCTGCGCCGCGACGAGCTCGGCCTCGACGTACCCATGCGAGCCGACGAGTGGCCGATCGTGAACGAGTTCTTCGCCACCCTGGCCCGCGGAGCCACGAAGACCGAGCTGCGCCCGTTCTCGATGAACACCACGACGAGCGCGCTGCTCGACGATCTCACCAACGCCGGTTGGCTCGAGCCGTTCACCGCGCCGTCGACAGATGCCTCGATCGTCTACGTCGGCCACAACACCACGCTGGTCCGCGGCAAGCGCGCCTCGGTGCTGGTGGATCCCTACTTCAGGCCGGCGAGCATGTTCGATCTGCCCAGCTACCAGCCGATGCAACCGCGTGACCTCGGCCACATCGACGCCGTGGTGATCACCCACTCTCACGGAGATCACTTTCACCTCGGCTCTCTGCTTCAGCTCCCGAAAGAGACGCGCTTCTTCGTTCCGCCCGTCGAGCGCGAGAGCCTCTTTTCGACCGACTGCGCGCTGCGGCTGCGTCAACTCGGCTTTCAGAACGTGGAAGCCTTGCCGTGGTGGTCATCACGCGAGATCGGCGATCTCACGGTGCGCGCCCTGCCCTTCTACGGCGAACAACCGACCAACCAGGAAGGCGTGCACCCGGGCTTGAGGAACGTCGGCAGCGCGTGGACCATTCGCGGGCCGCAGCTCGCCGCCGCGTTCTTCGCCGACTCAGGCCGCGACGTGGAAGGCGACATGGACTCGGTGTGCAAGAAGGCGGGCCCGGTCGACGTGCTCTTCTGCGGCGTGCGCGGGTTCAAGTTGAAGCCCATCTTCTTTGGGTTCACCACGCTCGATGCGTTCCTGGTCGACGTGCCGGTCGACGCGCTCACCACGCCGCAGCAGTTGATGGCCGATGGGCCTGAGGCGCTGCGCTACACGAAGCTGCTCGAGGCGAAGAAGCTGGTGCCGTGCGCAGATGGTGGTGCGCCCTGGTACTGGCGTGAAGGCATGGGCCCCAAGTACCCGGGCTTTCCCGGGGAGCCGGTGGTCGGTGCGTCTGCGTATGAAGAAAACGAAGACGCGGACCCATTTCCCGAGCGGGTGAACGACAGAGCAGCGCTCTTGATGCGGCCTGGGCAGGAGCTGAGCTCGCTCGAGAGCCCGTCGGCTCGATCGCCGTTCGTGTGGCCGTTCGGAAAACCTCTCCCTGCGACAGCGGGGCGACGTCGGCCCCAGGCCGGGTAAGGGGCCTTCGGAGCGCCGAAGTGTGGTCTCGCTATTCCCAGACCAGGCCACGGATCAGTCGCCGGCGTGAAACACAACCGCGCGGACACCTCGCGATTCAAGTCCGTCATCGCCACGCCCGGGTTCTCACTGAGCCACCGGTGAATCACCGCGTGCAGCGCGTACTCATTGCGAGCGGTGTCATGTTCGAGCCATTCGACCATCTCCGCCGCAAGCTCGGGGCTCAGCGCAGGCGTCACGTCGCGGGGATTCTTCGAGAGCACCAGCGCTCGGATCGATCTTCGAGCCTCTGCTGCGCGCGGAAGCGATGCGCTCACATGGCGTGGGGTCCACCGGAGCACTCGCCCCGCGACTTTGGCGGCTGCGTCGATGAAGCGGGCCTTCGCAGCCGGGTCGGTGG
>JAYTAT010000009.1:0-5872 GCA_043737315.1 Archangium sp. | reverse complement strand
GTGCTGCGTGGGCCCATCGAAGACGGCGCCATCGACGATAAAGGCGACCGCGTGTTCGTTGCCGAGGGGAGCGATGACGGTCTCGCGTTTCATCACGCGTGCTGGGTGCTGCAGGGCTCGCCGCCACAGGCCAACACCGCAGCGCGCAGCGAGGGCGTGCATGGCTGGGCGCTGCTCACCGCCTACCACCAGCAGCTCTTTGACTTCGCGGGACTGAAAGCTGACGGCAAGGCGTGGATGTTGGCCGACCCCACCACCGACGAGCGCAGCCGCGCGCGCATCGAAGCGTTGCTCGCGGCCTCGCTCAAAGATCCCAAAAACACGGTCGAACTGCGCGAGCTGGTGCACCTCGATCGCGACTGGAGTTCGATGCCCGTCTTCGACTCGGACAACCAGCCCCAGGCGATGGTGCGCGGTCGACTCCACTCGATTCGAAACGGCGACAAGGCCGACTTCACCACGCTGCTGCGCGCGACGCGCTTCTACGACGGCAAGACCGTGCCCTCCGCCGACGTCGCGGCAGACCTCGAAGCCTTCGAGTGGGCGCTCAAGCAGACGGTCGAACGCGACGCGCGCGGCATGCTCGCGTTGATCGTCTTCCACCAGGGCCGCGCGGAATTCCTGGTCTACTCGCCCGACGCGAAAGCGCTCGAGGCCGTGGTCAAGGCGCTGCCGGGCGCAGCAGGTTTCCGCTTTGAAGTGTCGACCGACCCGAATTGGAAAGAAGCGACGGCGTTGCTCGAAGCAGCTCGCGTGCGGTGATGCTCAGTTGGGCAAGCCCGGCCTGCGTGCTTCTTCGGCGCGCGCCCACCTACAGTTCATAAGCGCCGAGGTCGACGGCTCCATTGAGCCGTGGGTTGCTCGCCGCGTCGAGCGTGCCGAGCAGCACCGTGCCCCACACGGCGGGACAGGTCCACCCAGCGGGGCAAGCGAAGGCGGTGCCCTGATTCACCACCTGCGCGGCGAGCGCGGCCACCGCGTGCAGATCGACGGCGGTGGCGCCGTTGGGCGGCGTGCCCGGGTTGACGAAGGTCGCGGCCGCGCTGCCCGTGCGGTTGAGGTTCGAAGTCTGCGTGACCCCGGTCGTGGAGCCGCTGACGTAGTCGCCCGTGGGGCTGTAGACGAGGTTGTTCTGGTAGCGCACCTCGCTGTTGTGGAATTGCAGCTGCAGTTCGACGGTGTTCGAAAAGAGCGTGTTGTTGAGCACCACGTCGTGGTCTGCGTTGCCGACGGCATTCGAGTAGCCGCCCACCGACACGCCTGCGGCGTTGCTGAAATAGACGAGGTTACCGCGCACCATCACGTAGCTCGAAGATTTGCCCGCGTGCTCGCTCGCCACCTCGATGCCGAGGTCTGCGTTGTGCACCACGTTGTGCTCGATGAGCAGCTGCTTGCCGCCATCCACGTAGATGCCGTCGGCGCTCGTCTCGCCGTTGTAGGCGGGGTTGCGGGCCGAGGTGATGTTGAAGACCACGTTGCCGCGGATGACGCCGTTACGCGCCTGATCGTTTGCAGCGTTGCTGCTGGTGCCTTCGAAACCGATGGCCACGATGCCGATGTTGTCGTTGTCGTGAACCAGGTTCTCGCTCACCTCGAAGCCATCGACGTTTCCGTTGATGCTCAAAGACTCGCTGCAGCCCAACGTGAGGTGATCCACCTCGTTGCCGCGCACCACCACGTTGGTCCACGGGGTCGCCTCGGTGCCGTAAACGGCGAGCCCGAAGGCGTTGCCGCCGTTGGTGTTGCAAGAGCCAACGGTGGTGGCGATGTCGTGAATGTGGTTGCTCAAGAGGCGCAAGTTGCGACCCGAGCCGTGCACGAAGATGCCCAGGGGCACCGAGGTGTTGGAGCTGCGGAAGTTGCGCACCTCGAGGCCCTCGATGGTGACGTCGCCGCGTGAGACGTCGATCAGGCCCTGCTGTCCGTTCGCGACGGTCAGTCCGGTGCCGTCGAGCACCGCTGCCTCGCCGGGCGCCGCGCGCAGAAGCAGAGCGCTGGTGCCTGCTGCGATGGTCACCTTCCCGACATAGACGCCCCCGCGCACTGTGACGGTGCCCGGCCCGGCGCTGGCCACCGTCACCCCGCGCTGAACAGTGCGGAAGGGTGAGAGGAGCGTGCCCGCGCTGGTGTCGTCACCGGTCGGGGCCACGAAGTACTCGGTGCCAATGGTGCCCGAGCCGCCGCCTGTCACACCGCCACCGCCCGTCGCCCCGCCACCGCCCGTCGCACCGCCACCGCCCGTCGCGCCGCCACCGCCCGTCGCAGCGCCGCCGCCACCACCATCAAAGCCAGAGACCGCTGCCTCGCACCCGACGAGCAGCACCAGCACAGCGAAGCCACTCAACGCGCGAATTGGCATGCGACGAGGATAAGCGAAGGGTGCTGAGAACTCGTGCCGGTCGCGCACCACGGAAAAGGGCACCGCGACGCACCCGGTCGACCTTCTTGAACTTCTCATCCAGCTCACCAGAAACACCTGAAAACTTGAGCAGTCACCTGACCACCCGTACAGTCACCTGAACGGGAGATCAGATGGACCTCATTTTTACAGGCAAACGAAGCACCCCCTGGGCAGCGACGCACGGAGTCGAAGGGCTGCTGGAGCAATGGCGCTCTGACAAGCGGGTGTGGAGCAACATCATCCTCGACGAGACGCTCGAGGGTACGGGCGCGAAGTCCGTGCCCATTCCCGAGAGCCTCGAGCCCCGGCTGCGGAAGGCGCTCGAGGCCCGCGGCATCAAGACCCTCTACACGCACCAGGCGCTCGCCTTTGAGCAGGCCATCAGCGGCAAGGATCTGGTGGTGGCCACCCCCACCGCGTCGGGCAAGAGCCTCTGCTACGTGCTGCCCGTGCTGCAGGCGCTCGCGAAGGATCGCGAAGCCCGCGCGCTGTTCCTCTTCCCCACCAAGGCGCTCTCGCGTGATCAGGAAGAGGCGCTGCGTGGGCTGATGAAAGAAGCCGAGCTCGATCACGGCGCGGTCACCTTCGACGGAGACACCCCGGGTGATGCGCGGCGCGCGGCGCGTGAACGCAGCGGCATCATCTTGTCGAACCCCGACATGTTGCACGCGGGCGTGCTCCCCCATCACGCGAACTGGGCGCGCTTCTTCGCGGGTCTCAAGTACGTGGTGATCGACGAGCTGCATGCCTACCGCGGCGTGTTCGGCTCACACCTCGCCAACGTGCTGCGCAGGCTCGATCGCGTGGCGCGCTTTCATGGCTCCAGGCCGCAGTACCTGATGGCCTCGGCCACCATCGGCAATCCACAGGAACACGCGGCACGCATGCTCGGCCGTGAGGTCGAGCTGATCGGTGAAAGTGGTGCGCCACGTGGTGAACGCCGGGTGCTCGTCTACAACCCGCAGGTGGTGAACCCAGAGCTGGGCATTCGCCAGTCGTACGTGAAGGCGAGCGCGCGGCTCACGGCAGATCTCGTGAAGGCGGGCATTCCCACCCTGCTCTTTGGTCAGTCGCGAAACACGGTCGAGGTGATGCTCAAGTACTTGCGCGACGCGCTGGTGGAAGCGCGCCTCTCACCCGAGTTGGTGCAGGCGTATCGCGCGGGCTATCTCCCCCAGCAGCGGCGGGACATCGAGTCGCGGCTGCGGGGTGGCGACGTGCGTTGCGTGGTGGCCACCTCGGCCCTCGAGTTGGGCATCGACGTCGGTGCGCTCGACGCGGTGGTCTGCGCCGGGTGGCCGGGAAGTGTGGCGGCGCTCTGGCAACGGTTTGGCCGCGCGGGAAGAAGACAGGGCACCAGCTTGTCCTTGCTGATCACCTCGAGCGCGCCGGTGGATCAATACGTCGCGTCCACCGCGCAAGGGCTGTTGGGTGCACCCATCGAACAGGCGCGCATCGACCCCGACAACGTCGAGGTGTTGGTGCAGCACCTCAAGTGCGCCGCCTTTGAGCTGCCCTTCGAGGCCGACGAGGGTTTCCGTGAAGTAAAACCCGCGCAGGTGAAAGAGGCGCTCGAGTACCTCTCGTCACACGACGTGGTGCACGCAGCTTCGTTGCCCAACGGCAAGACCACCTATCACTGGAGCGCCGACGCCTACCCCGCCAACGACGTGAGCCTGCGCAGCCTGGGCTGGGACAACTTCGTGGTGGTCGATCTGGCGACCGACAAGACGATGGCCGAGATGGATTACCGATCGACGCACACCATGCTGCACGAGCAGGCCATCTACCAACACGATGGAAAGCAGTACCAGGTCGAGAAGCTCGACTTCGAGAACCACAAGGCGTTCGTGCGCGCGGTCGAGCCCGACTACTACACCGACGCCATGACCTACACGAAGGTCACCGTGATGAGCCGCGCGCACGAGTCGATGCAGCCGCAGTGCGAGCTCGGATCGGGTGAGGTCTCCGTGGTGGAGCGCGTGGTCGGCTACAAGAAGATCAAGTTCCACACGCATGAGAACGTCGGTTACGGCGACGTGCGCCTGCCCGAGATGCAGATGCACACCACGGCCTTCTGGCTGACCGTGCCGGAGAGCGTGTTGATGCGCCTCATCGCCGATGGTGCAGCCACCCGGCCGGATCTGATCGATGCACTGCGCGGAGTGAGCGCGGCCATGCACACGGTGGGTGCGGTCGGGTTGATGATCGACCCCAAGGATCTGGGGCGTTGCCTGGGCAGCCGTGACGGCAGCGGGGCGCGCGGTGAGCAGCTCTATGAGCCGACCCTGTTCCTCTACGATCACGTGCCGGGCGGCGTGGGCCTCGCTTCACGACTCTTCGATGAGCGCGAGACGTTGCTGCGAGGAACCCGGACGCTGCTGGAAAACTGTGCATGCGAACAGGGCTGCCCCGCCTGCGTCGGGCCGATCATCGCCCCCCTGTCCCCGGGCGAGAGGGTCGGCGTGAAGGCCACGCAAAACCGCAAAACCCTGGCGCTGGTCATTCTCGAAGCGCTCGGAGTGAACGCCGTCTCATGAATGGTTCTGGTCTCTCCATCGCCGCCCGGCTGGCGCACCTGCCGATGGCGGCCAAACGCCCTGCCCCGCCGCGGGCGCGGCTCGACACCCTCATCGAGCCCAGAGAGACCGAGTTCGGCACGCTCCACCTTCGCGAAAACGAGGCAGGCCCCACCGTGCCGGTGAACGCCGACTCGCTGGCCGCACTCGCGCTCACCCAGACCACCCTCGACACTTCGCGCCCGCTGTACTTCGACACCGAGACCACGGGGCTCGCCGGCGGCACGGGCACGCTCGCGTTTCTCATCGGCACGGCAGAAGTGCGCGACGGCAACGTGCTCATCTCTCAGGTCCACCTGCCGGGCCCTGGCCAGGAGCGGCCGATGCTGCTGTGGCTCGCCTCGCGCATCGAAGAGAGCACGATGTTGCTCAGCTTCAACGGGCGCAGCTTCGACTGGCCGTTGTTGCGCAGCCGCTTCGTGATGAACCGCCTTCCGCCGCCGCCTGAGCGGCCGCACGTCGACCTGCTCCACTGCGCGCGCCGGGTGTTCCGGCATCACCTGGATCAACTCAAGCTCTCCACGCTCGAGAAGCGGGTGCTCGACGTGCACCGCCATGGCGACATCGACGGCGCGCTGATTCCCGCCGCGTGGTTCGACTTTCTGCGCACCGGGCGGGTGGCGGTGTTGGCGCGCGTGCTCTCGCACAACGAGCGTGACGTGCGGAGCATGATCGATCTCGTCAACCGCCTCGTGGCTGCGTGGGAAGAGCGTCACCCCGTTTTACCGGCGACCGCGCTGGGCCTGGCCACCGTGGCCGCGCGGCATGGTGACGATGAACGCGCGCTGCGATTTCTGGGCAAAGCGACCGAAGGTGCGGTGGCCGAACACGCGTGGTCACTCGAAGCCGAGCTGCGCCGGCGCCGGGGTGAATACCCGAAAGCGGTCGAGGC
>JAYTAT010000008.1:0-2326 GCA_043737315.1 Archangium sp. | reverse complement strand
TTCGCCTGCCGATCGACTTCTTCTTTCGTTCGCTGGCAGAAGACCAACGAGAGATGGCGATCGGCGTGGTGCTCTCAGGCACGGGGAGCGACGGCTCGGTTGGTGTCCGCGCCATCAAGGGCGAAGGCGGGTTGGTCATCGCGCAGCTCTTGTCGTCGACCGAATATGACGGCATGCCCCGCAGCGCCATCGCAGCGGGTGCGGTCGACTTCGAGTTGCCGCCAGAAGACATGGCCGCGAAGCTCCTCACCTACGTCTCGCATCGGGGGCCGCGCCTGCCGCCCACCGAGGTGCCGGGCTTCGACAACATCCTGAGCAGCATCTTCGTGCTGCTGCGCGCGAAGACCGGCCACGATTTCTCGCACTACAAACCGAACACGGTGCATCGCCGCATCGAGCGGCGCATGGCGGTGCACCAAATCACCACGCTTGATGGCTACCTCAAGTACCTGCGGCAGGCGCCCGAAGAGGTCGAGGCGCTGTTTCGCGATCTGTTGATAGGCGTCACCAACTTCTTTCGCGACCCGTGGGCCTTCAAGGCGCTGGAAGACGCGATTCCTTCGCTGTTCGTCGGCAAGCCGCCCGGCAGTGTGATCAGAGCCTGGTCGGCGGGTTGTTCCACCGGTGAAGAGGCCTACTCGCTGGCCATTTTGATGGCCGACCACGCCCGGGCGCTCAATCAGCGCTTCACGGTTCAGGTCTTTGCCACGGACATCGACAGCCGAGCCATCGCCACGGCGCGCGCGGGCGTCTACTCAGCCAACGCGTTGGCCGACATTTCCCCTGAGCGCCTGCGGCGGCACTTCAACGCAGAGCCCGGCGGCGAGTTTCGGATCACAAAGGCCATTCGCGACCTGCTCATCTTCTCCGACCAGGACGTGCTCAAAGACCCGCCGTTCTCGCGTTTGGACCTCTTGAGCTGCCGCAACCTGCTCATCTATCTTGGCCCCGACCTGCAGAAGAGGTTGATCCCCCTTTTCTTCTACGCGCTCAAAGCAGACGGCCTGCTGTTTCTGGGCAGCTCCGAAGGCATAGGCGACTTCGACGCCTACTTCATGGCGCTCGACCGCAGAGCCAAGCTGTACCGGCGCAAGGCCGACCATCCCGCGCTGCGGCGGGTTCACGCGCGGCCAATCTCACCCGTCCCCGAGGTCGACCCGATGATTCAGAAGAAGGGGCTTGCCGCGTTAGCAAAGGCTTCACCACGCGAGCTGACCGAAGCGGCGTTGTTGCAGCACCTGGCGCCTCCCAGCGCGCTCGTCACGGCACAGGGAGACATTCTGTACCTGTACGGCCGCACCGGCCTCTTTCTCGAGCCCGCACCGGGTGAGGCCGGCGTCAGCAACATCTTGAAGATGGCCAGAGACGGGCTGCGCACGGGCCTCTCCACCACTTTGCATCGGGCCGCGAGCACCCGCGAGACAGCTCGTTGTGAGGGGCTCGAGGTGAAGACCAACGGTCACCACACCCTGACCCACGTGAGCGTGCACCCGGTGTCCACCTTGCGTGGCGAGCCGCTTTTCCTGGTCATGATGCGCGACGTGCCCTCAGACCCGGCGGTCTCCTTACTCCCGGCAGCGAAGGCTGAGTCTGACGACGCGCGCGTCATCGCGCTCAAGAAGGAGCTGCAAGCCAAAGAAGAGTACCTGCAGAGCACCAACGAAGAGCTGGAGAGCTCGGCAGAAGAGCTCAAGTCTTCCAACGAAGAAATGCAGTCGGTCAACGAAGAGCTGCAGTCCACCAACGAAGAGCTGGAGACCTCGAAAGAAGAGCTGCAGTCCGTCAATGAAGAGCTCGCGACGGTGAACACCGAGCTGCAGACCAAGGTGCTCGACCTGTCGCGCGCCAACAGCGACATGAACAACTTGCTGGCGGGCACCGGCATCGGCACGGTCTTCGTCGACCAGCAGCTTCGAATTCTCCGCTTCACGCCGGCGGCGAGCGCCGTCACCAACCTGATTCTGAGCGACGTGGGCCGGCCGGTGGGTCACATCGTGTCGAACCTGGTCGGTTACACCACGCTGGTGGCCGACGCGCAGAGGGTGCTCGATACCCTGCACTCGCACGAGCTCGACGTACAGACCGCCGCGGGCCGTTGGTACACGCTGCGCATGCAGCCGTATCGCACCATCGAAAACGTCATCGAGGGGGTGGTGATGTCCTTTACCGACATCACCGATACCGTTCGAACGCGTGAAGCGCTGCGCAAGGTGAACGAGGTGCTCCGGCTGGCGGTGGTGGTGCGCGATGCCAACGACGCCATCACGGTGCACGCGACCGATGGCCGCACCCTGGCCTGGAACCCGGCCGCGACCCGTCTGTTCGG
>JAYTAT010000007.1:0-5875 GCA_043737315.1 Archangium sp. | reverse complement strand
GAAGAAGGCTTTTACTTCATCGGTGAGTCCTTCGGTCGGCGTGAGTAGGAGCGGCTTGCCCTTCCATTGAAACCACAAGCCATTATGTTTGCCTATATTGTAGAATGTCTCCCACAAATGCTGCACCACGATATTGTGCCGCGCATGGGCGAACATGGCTATCTGAGGCACGCGGTGCCCTTCCACCACCATTTGTTCCAATACCACGCAGAGTGCCTCGCATTCGGCGTCGTAAGTAAGTCCATTCGTCGCGTCAAGGATGAGCATGTCTACGCCGGCATCCATAAACATCCGCACATGATTGCGGATCACCCATGGATCATCCGGCCTGTAATAACCGAGGCGCGGTTCGCTCCAGTAGTGCGGTTCCTGTACCGCCCCCCACGGCGGAGCAGCAGGATTGGCCGCGAGGATCTTCGCGATGTCATGAACCTTCTTGTTTCCGAACGCCGCGTGCCAGTTAAAATAAAAGATTCCCACAGTCCGTTTCGGCTTCAGTTCGCCAACTTGTTCATACATTGGCAGCACACGCTCCAGTGCATCGGTCGCACTCCAAGTGTCCGACATGGTATCCCGTGGCACTAAAGCGGCTTCGGTTATCAACGCCTCGACTTTTTGTTCCTTTGGCTCGTCCACTGCAGCCGGTTTCACAAAATAGTTTAAGCCCACACCAACCATAAGGGCGATCAGGCACGCCGAGACGGTCAGGTAGTGTTTCCTAATCATCAAGCACCTCATGGTTAGAACTGAGAGTAGGTGTGAGCAAATCCCAGGTCAAGCGTTTGACCGGCTCAACGACCCAACTCAGCAGCGGCGGGGGCTACGGTGAGCTAGAGGTTCCAGAAACCGAAACGGCCCTGGCCGACGACTGCGACGACTGGTTCGGCCTGTCTTTTCCGGTTGCTACGGCTTCCATACCACGCAGCCGGCGTGGTAACCTTTGTGCAGGGCTGAGTTCTGGGCATAGAACACTGTGACGATCTTGCCGTTCTTCCGCTCGGCGCTCGACGGGTAGCCCTGGTCGCCGTCCGCGAGTGCGATCACCCGCTTCGGCTTGCCCCACGTCTTGCCGTTGTCCGTGCTTTGTCGCACTTCGATGGCGGCGTCCTTGCGGTTGCCGTAGCTGAGCAGCACGTCGCCGTTCTTGAGCCGCAGTAGGTGGGCGGGGTGCTGGTGGTAGCCGGTGAGCAGCCCGTCGTCCTTCCACGTCTGGCCGTCGTCGGTCGAGCGGTACTGCCGCAGCTCCTGCCCGTACTCCGGGGCCGGGCGGTCGTCCGTGCGGGCTGCGGCGATCCACTCGCCCTTGCCCAGGTGCAGGGCGCACGACTCGTTGATGCCCTTACCGATGAGCGCCGGCTTGCCCCACGACTTGCCGTCGTCGTCGCTGCGGACCATGTAGGCGGCGAACGGGTTGCCCGCGTCGTTGAACGCGGTCACGTCCTTCCGGGTCGTCATGTACACCACCGCCCGCAAGCTGCCGTCCTTGCCGGCGGTGATCGTGCCGTAGGGGATCGCAGCGAACTTGTGCTCGAACCCGGCGTCGAAGTCGGCCACCACCTCCCACGTCTTGCCCTCGTCGGTCGAACGGGTGACGACCGGCTGGAGCAACCGCCGCTTGCCGGTCTTGTCCGCGGCGTCGCCCATGCCCCCGGCGACGGCCAGCAGGTCGCCCTTCGCGGTCAAGCCGACCGCGAAGTGAACGCGGTTGGCCTTCTCGTCCGACCGCTTCGCCGCCGTCCCCCGCAGTTGCCACGTCTTGCCGCCGTCGGTGCTGTCCCAGCAGTCGGCGTCGCCGGGCGTGGTGGTGTGGCTCGGCTGGTTGAAGCCTGTCACCACCAGTCGGCCTTTCGGCAACTGCACGAGGTTCGGCCACAGTCCCGCGTCCTTGACGACGACGCACTGATGCTCAGGTTTGATCTCGGCGATTTTCTCGTCGGCCTTCGGCGTTGGAATCGTTGCGTGCACCGAATCGTACACGGCGGTGGCGGAAGCGAAGGTGTTGCCCGAACAAACGAACATCCCGCACTGCGCTGCGCCCATCGCGGTCGTGTGCGACATCACCGGTTTGCCCCAATCTTTGCCGTCCGCCGATACGAACGCTTCGATCACTCGACCCGTGCGAACGAGCCGCAAGTGGCTCGGCAATGCGATCTTCCCCAGCGACTTCGACTGGTTGTCATCCTGATCGCCAGTCTTGTCGCGCCAGCGGCAGGCCAGATTGCCCGTGGCTTCGACTTGCATCAAGAAATAGCGACTGGCCTTCTCGTCCAAAGAATCGCGCATCATCAAACCGGTGGCGGTCGGCGGGCGGCTGTCCGCGCGGTAGGCGTTTGGCCCCCCGACGTTCCGCGACAGACTCACCACCCGAGCGGACATCTCGAAATCGCCCGGCGCAGGCTTACTGACAAACACCCCCTGATCGCGGACGCGCTCCCACCACGAAGTCATCGCGTGGCCACAACCCGTCAGGGTGA
This sequence comes from Archangium sp., assembly GCA_043737315.1. Lineage (GTDB taxonomy): Bacteria > Myxococcota > Myxococcia > Myxococcales > Myxococcaceae > Archangium_A. Next base: position 3,401 of record JAYTAT010000007.1, on the reverse strand, counting down.
ACGTACCATCGCGCGTATCGACCGAACCGGGGATCGCCGAGGCGTTGAGTTCGTCGTACTGCCAACCGGCCGGTAACGTCGATGGCGTCACCGTCACGGTGCAGGTGTGCGTGACCTTGTCCACGCTTGCCGTCATCGTGCATTTCCCCGGCTTCTTGCCGATGACGACGGCGACTTGCTCGCCGATCTTTCTCAGCTCGGCCACCGTCGGGTCGCTGCTAACCCAGTTGACCTCGCGCTCGAACGAATTTAGCGGGGTAAGCGTGGCGTTGAGCGTGGCACGGCCGTGGACGGGGACCGTGAGTTCTTGTCGATCGAGGGCCAGTCCGGTGACTGCGGTGTTGGGCTGGCAGTCGATCGCCTCGTTCAGTTCGACGGTGGCGATTCTTACGCCCTCTTTCGCGTCTTTCGCCGTCACCGCGAGCCGGTAGCAATTCCACTTGGCCGCGTTCGCCAGGGTGAACTCGCGGCGCGTCTCGCGCGCGCCGAACCCCGGATTCGATTGCGCGTCGAGTTCCGTCCAACGGGTGCCGTCGTTGGAACCGGAAAGCGTCAGCGACGCCGGCAACCGGTCCCGGTCGGGGCAGACGACCGTGTATGAGGTCGCCCGGTACTGTCGGCCGTCGGCGTACTGGCACTGGATCCAACTCGACGCGGCCTTGTCGAGCCAGGCGGACTTGTCGTCGTGGTCGAACGCCTCGATCGCCACCGCGGACGGCTCGGCCTCGCCCCGCGCCGTGATTTGGCCCATCCCCGCATCGGCGTAGTCGGTCGTGTTGAACGTCAGTTTCGATGGTCGTCCCCGGCCGGCCGTCTGCAAATCTTCGAGGGCTTGTTCCAGTTGCCCCTTGGACGACTTCAGGACGAGATACGAATGCCCACGGTTCCCGTCGGCCCTCCAAGTGTTGACACCGGTCTTGGCGTCGACGACGTTGGTGCCGCCTTCGATCCGTTTGAACCAGGGGGCCGGGCCTCGCACGGCGACGAGGCAAGACACCGGATCCCAACTCAAGCGGTCGCCGGCGAACCCGGCGCTCGGGTAGTGCCGGTAGGCCATCGTCAACGGGTTATGCTCGGGCATCTCGAACGTGACGCGGCGACCGGAGTTCGTCGATCCGCCTTCGCCATTGAACAGGATCGGCGTCGGCCAAGTCGCACAGACCAGCGCGGCCGACGCCGGGTCTTGCTTGAAGTTCCACTCGCCTTCCTTCAGGTTCCCCTGCGGCGGGTACATCCCGCCCATGACTTCGAGGCGTTTGACCTTCTTCGCCACGAGCTCAGCCCCGTCCAACGGGCTGGCGTCGTCCGGCTTCGATTTCAGCAAGTTGGCGATGTTGCGAAGCGGGCCGACCGCCACGATCACGACGCTGCCGTCCGCCTCGTTCGCCAAGACTCGGCGATAGGTGGCGACCGCGTCCGGGTAGTCTTTCCCGCTGGGAAATTTGCACGGGTACCGCTTGGCGATCTCGGCGGCGAAGCCCTTGTGGGCGAGGAAGCCCTTGTCCTTCAACGTCGCCACCGGGATTTCGGGGCGTCCGAACCACCTGTTGATCGCATCGAGGCACGGGGCGATTTCGTCGGTGGACGTGCAGCCGATGGTCGCCAGCAACCTCACCTCACCGCGTTGGACCGCCCCGTGCAGGAGGAATAGCGCGCCGATGTCGTCGCAGTCGTGGTCCACGTCGGAGTCGAAGATGACGTTCACAGGCGGTGTAGCGGCCTGGCATGACCCTGTGATGAGAGCACAAAAGAGGGCGATGACAACGGACCATGTAACGAAATATATAATCATAGAATATACTCCTTTTCTGCCTGACGGTGGCACGCAGGAACCGACAGGCCGAGTCTCCGAGGATCGCCTGCCGGCTCAGCCCAGCAGTTCCCGCCGGACGATCCCGTCGCCGGCAAGGGCTACCGGGCGACCCAGGCGGTCGGGGATGGTCGTTTCCGGATCGATACCCATCAGGTGGTAGATCGTCGCCAGAATGTCCTTCGGCGAGATCGGCGTGTCCATCACCTCGCCGGCCACCTTATCGGTTTTGCCGACCACCTTTCCCCGGGCCACGCCGCCACCGGCAAAGATCGCCGAATAGGCCCGCGACCAGTGTTCCCGGCCGCCGCCGACTGCGGACGACATCCGCGGAGTTCTGCCGTGTTCGCTGATGCAGACGACGAGGGTCTCGTTGAGGAGTCCCCGGTCTTCGAGGTCGCGGATCAGCCCTGAGAAAGCCAGGTCGAAACCCGGACAAAGGATCGACTTCATTCGGGGGTAATGCTGGTCGTGGGTGTCCCAGGCGGTGCCGTCCAGTCCATACTCGTCCCAGAAGACGCTCACGAATCGCGAGCCAGCTTCGACCAGCCGACGCGCCGTCAGCGCCGCCTGCCCGAACAGGGTCATGCCGTAGGAGTCGCGCAGCCGGGGCGACTCCCGCCCCAGATCCAGGGCTTGGGCCGTCTTCGCCGAGGTGAGCATGGCGTGGGCCGCCGCTCGGTGCCGGTCGAACTGCCGGGCCGGGCCGTCGAGGCTCCGGCGAGCGGACTCGAACTGTTGGAGCAGCGACACTCGCTGGTTCAATCGGTCCAAGGGTACATCGCCCGGCAGTGGGTCGCCGCCGACCTTGAACCGGCCGTCCGGGCGGATGCCGAGGTACGGGTCGAGAAAGTCGTACACTCGCCGGGCCGTTTCGGTCGGCTGGCCATCGAACTGCGTCCACACCGGGTCGTAAGCGGTGCCCAGAAAGTGCCCGTGCGGTCCGGCGAGCGGCCCGGTTCGCTTGCTGCGCGAACTGATCGGGAACGGTAGAGCCACATTCCGCGGGATCTCCGGGGCGGCCTTGCCGGCCCGCTGCTGGTCGAGGTAATCGACCACCGACCCGACAAATGGCCAGTGCCTGGGGTCGCGGGCATTGGCCCCGAGGGGAATGCTCCAGTCCGATGCCGGGATGCCGGTAAGCACGTAGCCGACGGGGTGGATCGGCAGGTCGTGCTGCATGGACCGCACGACGGTCGTGAGGTCGAGAATCTTGGCCGTTTGGGGTAGGAGTTCGCCGATCCGAATACCGGGGATGCAACTCGGGATCGAACCGAGTTCGCCGCGGAACTCTGTCAGGGCATCCGGCTTGGGGTCGAAGGTCTCGAGCTGGCTGGCTCCGCCGAACAGGTACAGGAGGATGCACGACTTGGCCTTGCCCAGGGAGCTTCGGGGCGATGAGGCGGGCGCGGCTCGGGCTTCTCGACAGCGTAACAACCCATCCAGAGTGAGGCCGAACGCCCCCAGCCCACCAATCTGAAGCAAGTCGCGGCGGCTCACCCCGTGGCACACCGTTTTCTTCGAACCGAGTAGCCGGATCATGGAATCTCCAGAAGTGAACGAGTACTGTTCGGCTGGGTCGTCATTGTAG
>JAYTAT010000006.1:0-2328 GCA_043737315.1 Archangium sp. | reverse complement strand
GAGCGTCCTTGGCCATGCCGCCCGCCGCCAGGAAACGCAGCACCGCGCGGTACGAGATGAGGCCCACCAGCTTGTGGTCCTTGTCCTCGACCAGGATGTAGCGCACGCGCTCCCAGCTCATGATGTTGGCGACGAGATCGACTGCATCGTCTGCCTCGACCGTGAACAGGTCGGTGGTCATGAACTGTTCGACGCGCTGATACGTGTGCTTCGGCGAGCCCGCTTCATCGAGCCTCGCAGGTTCCCACTCAGACACCGGTCGCCCCGCTTTCTGTCGCGCAATCGTGGCCGCCACCAGCGCGCACTGACGCTCGCCCGAGCTGCCATGATCCTTCATCTTGTGAAGCGATTGAGTCAGCCACCGCGAGCCTGTGCGCCCACTGCGCACGCGTGACTCGACGATGCCCAGGTATCGCTTGATGTCTGCCTCATCGACCTGCTGACGCCGCAGCCCCGCTTCTGCCGCAGGCAGCAGGCGATCGAGCACCAGCTTGGCCGCCGGCACCTCTTCACCATCGAGCCAGTGCATCGGCGCCACGTACCCTTCACGCGCCGCCGTGTAGAAATTGCCCGCCGCGTGATCGAAGTCGATGTGCTTGGTGATGTCTTCGTAACGGTGCGAGTACTCGATCATCAGCCCGCACCAGAACGCGGCGTTCGCCACTTCATCGGGCACGCTGGGCCCCGCGGGCATCACCCGGTTCTCGATGCGCAGGTGGGGCTTGCCATCGATGATGCCGTAGCAGGCGCGGTTCCACCGGTAGATGGTGCCGTTGTGCAGGCGCAGGGCCTTGAGCTGCGGCGCCTTGCCTTCGTTGAGCACCGCCATCGGATCTTCGTCGAGGTCGGTGCCCACCAGCGTGCGGAAGCGGGCGATGTCTTCGCGGAAGATCTCCGTGATCGACTTCTCCACGAAGCGCGTGCCGAAGGTGACGCGCGCCATGCCGTCTCGCAGGTGCTGCGTCTTGCTGCGCGTGTCGACCGACTGTTGGAACAACGCGATGCGCGTCTCGGCCCAGAGCCGCTTGCCGAACAGCAGCGGCGAGTTGCACGAGAGCGACATCAGCGGCCCGGCCAGCACCTGGGCCAGGTTGTACTGCCGGGCGAAGTCGTTCGCGTCGACCTGCAGGTGAACCTGGAAGGAGCTGTTGCACGCCTCCACCATCACCGAGTCGTGCGCGATGATCAGCTCGTCGAGGCCCTTGATGGCGAACTCGAAGTCGCCACCCCGCAGCGCCGCGACGGCCTTGGAGAGCGCCAGGTACCGCGGGCTGGGCACCATGTTTTCCATGCCCAGGTCGGCCTTGCGCATGGTGGGCAGGATGCCGATGAGCACCGCGTGCAGGCCTAAGTCTTCGGCCGCCTTCCACGCCTTTTCCATCAGCGAGGTCATTTGCCTCTCGAGCGTTGAAAAGCCGGTGCCCGAAAAGTCTTGCGGCGCCGCGTTCATCTCGAGCTGGAACGCGCCCAGCTCGGTGGTGAAGTGCGGGTCTTTCAACTTGTCGAGCATCGCCAGGGCGCCGGGCGCTGGCAGATACGACTGGTCCGTCAGGAACATCTCCTGTTCGGCACCAATGCGTTTGACGCCCTTCTCGAAATGCCCCTCAGCGAGCATTCGTTCCATGGCTCGGAGATCCGCGAGGACGGCCCGGGTGAAGGCTCGGCCCGTCTTCGCATCACGCTCGACTTCGATTTCTTTGTGCGCCCGCGTCGTTTCGGTGCTCACTCGCCCTCCCGGGCTCAGACTCAACCGACCAGCTGCGACAGGTACCGCGGAAGCATGTCACGCCACGTCATCCAGTCGTGAGGCGTCTCTTTGCCCCAGCTGTCGACACGATTGGGGATGCCCGCTTTCCCCAAAACCCGCGCGAGCGCCCACGACTCATTGATGTCTTCGGCCTTGCCTTCACCAGAAGGCATCAAAACATACCGGGTCTTCAGTTTTTCGAGGTGCGTCCCCGACAAGGTGGGCACGAAGTGCAGCGGCGAGCTGACCCAGAAGTCGTCGCCGAATTGATCAGCGCTCATGAAGCGGCGAATGTCGAAGGTGCCCGACATCGCGATGGCCTTGCTGAACACGTCGGGGAAACGGCACAACACCGCCGCGGCGTGGAAGGCGCCGATCGATGCGCCCGCGGAGAACAACTCGATGTTGTCGACCCCGCAGTCTTTCCGCACCGCCGGCACCAACTCGTGGCGGATGTACTGATGAAACTGGTTGAGCACCCACTGGCGGTGCCCGGGCGAACCTTCCTGCGTCACCATCGCCTGGCCGGCCACGGAGTCGCACGAGTAGAGCTTGATCTTCCCGCCATCGATCAGCGGCGC
>JAYTAT010000005.1:0-5883 GCA_043737315.1 Archangium sp. | reverse complement strand
GTTCCTCGACTCGATGTCGGCGCTCTGGCCCGAGTCGCCGCGCATTCCCACGCTGCCTCACGACTCGCTCGATCTCGCGGTCGCGCGTGGTGCCGCGTATTCAGGGCTCGCGCGAAAGGCGCTGGGCAAGAAGATCGGCGGCGGTGCCCCGCGCGCGTTCTACGCAGTGGTCTCTGCCGACGGCGCCAAGAAGGGCGTGTGCCTGATTCCCCGCGGTCTGGAAGAAGGCGAGACGGTCGATCTCAGCGCTCGCACCTTCACGCTCACGCTCGGCCGCCCCGTGCAGTTTCAGCTCTACAGCACCACCAGCGACCGCCTCGACAAGCCCGGTGACGTCATCGAGCTCGAAGGCGAAGCGTTCAAGGCGCTGCCTCCGATTCACACGGTGCTCTCGGGTGCGAAGGGCAGCACCGTGCAGGTGCACCTGGTCGCGACGCTCACCGAAGTCGGCACGCTCGCTTTGTCTTGCGTGGCGGGCGATCGACGCTTTCGCCTCGAGTTCGAGCTGCGCGGCGCTGCGAAGACCGGCGAGCTGACGGTGACCGAATCGATGCCCGCGCGGTTCTCCGACGCCACGCTCGAGATCGATCGCGTGTTCGGCACCAAGCCGCTCCCCGTCGAGCCCAAAGACGTGAAGAACCTCTTTCGCACCCTCGAGCGCGTGCTCGGGCTCCGCGAAGGCTGGAGCGTGCCGGTGCTGCGCGAGCTGTGGACTCCGCTGTGGGCCGGGGTCAGCAAGCGCCGCCGCTCGGCCGAACACGAGAAGGTGATGTTCCAGCTGCTGGGCTATTCGCTGCGCCCCGGCCTCGGGTACCCGCTCGATCCCTGGCGGGTGGAGCAGACCTTCACGCTCTTCAAAGATTTGCTCACGCATCACGGCGAGCAGCCCCTGTGGATGGAGTTCTGGATTCTCTGGCGCCGCGTGGCGGGTGGGCTGACCGAAACGGCCCAGCAGCAGATCTGGAAATACCTCGAGCCGCACCTGCTCCGCCGCGTGCCGGTGGGCTTGCAGGCCCCCAAAGAGAAGGTCAAAGGCGTGCAGCCGCAGGGCCTCGAAGAGATGGTGCGCTGCGCCGCCTCACTCGAGCTGCTTCCCCAGGCTCACAAACTCGACCTCGGAACGTGGGTCGTCTCGCGCCTGCAAGCCCCCGAGACCGCGGGAGGTCCGTGGGCCTGGGCGCTCGGAAGACTGGGCGCCCGCGTGCCGGTGCATGGCGCCTCGCACCGGGTGGTGCCGCCTGAAACCGCCTCGGCCTGGGTCGAGGTGCTCCTCAAGCTGAACCCGAAGCAGCACGAAGGCGCAGCGTTCGCCTTGACCCAGCTCGCCCGGCGCACCGGAGATCGATCGCGTGACCTGGACGAGGCCGTGCGGGCCAGGGTGCTGGCCGCGCTGACGAGTGCCCCCGAGTCGTGGCGCACCAGCGTGGCCCTCGTGGTTCAGCTGACCCAGGCCGATGAAGCCCGCGCCCTGGGCGACACCCTTCCGGTGGGGCTCACGCTCTGAGATTGCGGCCTCGGCATAATGACGCTAGTCGCACGGTCCGCGATGAAGCGAGTTCTCGACTGGCTGATCTCTGTCTCTTCCCGCCATCCGTGGCGCTTCGTTGCCATCTCTCTGGTGGTGGCAATCGTCGCGAGCGCGATGTCGTCGCAGCTGGGTTTTCGCGGCGACTTCACTGAGCTGCTGCCCAAAACGACCTCCGAGGTCAAAGACCTCAAAGAGATCGAGGATCGTGCCGGTGGCACCGGCTACCTCATGGTGCAGGTGCTGGGCGACTCGCAGGAAAACCGCCGGGCCTTCGCCAAGGAAGCCGCCGCTGCCATCGAAGCGCGCAAAGACGTGGTGCGCTTCGTGGAGTGGCGCTTCGACACCGAGTTCCTGCAGAAGCGCGCGCTGCTGCTGCTGGGCACCGACACGCTGCAGAACCTGAAAAACGACTTCGCCGGTCGCGTCGCGTACGAAAAGAAGATCGCCAACCCGCTCTACGTAGACCTGGGCGAAGACGAAGCGCCGCCCGACTTCCAGGCGATCGAGAAGAAGTACTCGCCCCGGAACGTCGGCGGCGAGTTCCTCGAGTCGAAAGACGGCGACGAGCTGTACCTGCTCATCAAGGCCACCTCGACGCCCGCAGACCTCGACTTCAACCGCAAGCTCATCACGGCCGTCAAAGAAGCCGTCGCGCCGCTGATCAGCACGAAGTTCCCGAAGATCGACTTGCACTACACGGGTGCTCACGCGGTGCGCGTGGAAGACGACGACGCCATGCAGGCCGACCTTCAGCGCTCGGTCATCATCGCGGCGATCCTCACCCTGGCGATCATCCTCGCCATCAGCCGCCGCCTGGCGATCATCGCGGTGGTCGCCTTCCCCGTCGGCATCGGCATCACCTCGACCTTCGCGTTCACCTGGGTGCTCATCGGCCACCTGAACCCGGTGACCGGTTTCCTGGGCGCGATCCTCATCGGCCTGGGCATCGAGTTCGGCCTGCACCTCTCGATGCGCTACTGGGAAGAGCGCCGCAAGCTCGAGCCCATCGAGGCGATGCGCGAGACGCTGCACGGCACGTTCGGTGGCGCGCTCTCGTCAGCGGTCACCAACGCCGCAGCGTTCTTCGTGCTGGTGTTCGCCGAGTTCGAGGCCTTCAAGCAGTTCGGGCGCATCGCCGCGTTCGGCGTGGTGGCCACGCTCGCTTCGACCTACTTCTTCGGGCCCGCGCTGCTCTTCTTGTCCGAGCGGTTCGCGATTCGGAAGCCCAAGCCCGTGGTGCCCGATCACGTCGAGCCGCCCGTGGGCAGGCCTCCGACCGCGGTGCTGATCGGCATCATCACCTTCATGGCGCTCGCAGTGACGGGCTCTTTGTTGATCAGCCACCGGGTCGGCTTCGAGACCAACCTGCTCAAGCTGACCGGCGAGTCGAAGGCAGGCGAACTCGAGATCCACATCGCCAAGGAAATGGGGGTCATCATGATCCCCGGCGTCGTCTGGGTCGACAGCCTCGAGAGCGCGCGCAAGGTCAGCCAGCTCGCCAAAGAAGTCCAGAAGGAGCGCGGCGAAGAGTCGAGCATCGCGCAGATTGCCTCGCTCAACGACCTGCTGCCCGCCGACACCGAGAAGCGCCTGTCGATCATGGCGGAGCTCGGGGCAGTCCTCGACAAGCTCCCCAACTCGAAGAAGGAAGAGGCGCGGGTCAAGCGGTTGGTCGAGATGACACAGGCCCAGCCGTACACCATCGACGAGCTGCCCATCGAGTTCCGCCGGCGCTTCGAGCCGTTCGATCACCAGGGCACCTTCGTGTTGCTCTTCCCCCGCTTCGGCCTGCATGACGTTCGGCGGCTGGAAGAGTGGGCGGCAGATCTCAACAGCGTCGGCGCGCGCGCAGACCAGACCGGGCTTCACGCTCCGATCCTCGATGCGAACCGGCTGGCTGCGAAGATCTTCGCGCTCATCCGCCAGGATGGCCCGTTGATCATGGGCCTCGCGTCACTGGTGGTGTTCCTCACCATCTGGATCGCGCTCAAGAAGGTCACCCATGCGTTGATGGTGACCGGCCCGCTCTTCGCTGGCATGGCCTGTTTGCCCGGCGGCATGTTCCTGGGCGACATCTCGCTCAACTTCTTGAACGTGGTGGTGCTACCGAACCTGCTGGCCATCGCGGTCGACAACTCGGTGCATGTCTTCCATCGGTACAAGGAAGACGGCATTGGGTCGATGCCGCGCATCATGAAGCACACCGGGCTCACCGCGGTGGTGGCCACGTGTTCGAACGCCGCGGGTTACGCCTCGATGCTCATCGCCCGGCACGCTGGTTTGCGGAGCGTCGGTCTGCTCGCGGTGGTCGGCGTGGTGTGCACGTTCCTCGGCACGACCATCTTGTTCCCGGCGATGCTCGAGCTGCGCGAGCGCATTCTCAAGCGCGGGCTGGGCAAGGATGCCCTGGTGCCCAGGCAGCCTGAGGTTGAAGAGAAGAACTGGTAGGGCTGAAAAGTTGAAGAGCACCCTCTCCCAGAAGGAGAAGCGACTCGTTCAGGCGAAGCGCTTCTTCATCTCGAGGTGCGGCATGCCCGCTTCCTCGAAGACCGCGCCGTGCGGCTCGTAGCCATGGCGCTTGTAGAACTCCATCGCCGACAGCTGCGCATGGAGCAAAATCCCGCTCAGCTTCCGGCGCTGCGCTTCAGCCTCGAGCGCATTCAGAAGCCGGCTCCCGGTGCCGCCCTTGCGGTTGCTCTGGAGCACCGCCATACGACCGACCCGGCCCCACCCGCCCGACTCACCCAGAGGCGGCGCAGGCAACGAGACCAACCGGCCGGTGCCGATGGCGTGTTTGCCTTCCATCGCCAGCACGTGAAAAGCGACCGCATCATCGGCGTCGCGCTCGAGTGACTCAGGCACACTCTGTTCCTCGATGAAGACGATCTCGCGGATCGCCAGCGCCTGGAACAGCTCGCCTTCGTTCTCGACCGTCTTGATGAGGATCTCTGAGGCGGTATCGCCGGGCATCGCTCGCGCCGTATAGAGGAATTCCAAGTGGGTGCCCAGCCCGGCGAGCGGCCGTACCCGCTCATCCTTTTCTACGTGCTCTTCTTCATGACCGTGGGCGTCTCGTTGCCCTTCATGCCCGGGTATTTCAAGACATTGGGGTTTACGGGCGCCCAGTCGGGAACGTTGCTTGCGGTGGGCCCGCTCTTCGCGCTGTTCATGCCACCGCTGTGGGGGCAGCTCGCCGATCGTACGGGGAGGCCAGGGCTGATTCTGTTGGTGACCTCAATCGGAGGCTCGATTGGCTACGCGCTGCTTTCTCAGGCCACCACTTTCACGCAGGCGCTGATCGCGTTGAGCGTGCACGCGACGTTCGCCAGCAGCATCACCTCGCTGGCCGACACCCTGGCGCTTCACCACGTGCACCGCCACGGAGGTACCTACGCCGGCATTCGCACCTGGGGCTCGTTGGGCTTCGTGCTCGCGTCGTTGCCCTTCGGCTTCCTCATCAAAGACATCGATCGCACCACGGTGCTGGTGCCGTTGATCCTGCTGTCCACCGCCGCGCTCGCCTGCGGGTTGACGCTCGCGCGACTGCCGGGCCGTTTTCACGAAGGCCCCCAGCCGAGCTTCGCCAGCGCCTTCGCGTTGGCCCGCCAGCCGCCAGTGATTCTTTTCCTGCTGGCGACGGCGCTGCACTGGGTTGCCTGCGCGCCCTACCACGGCAGTCTCGCACCGCACGTGAAGGACCTCGGGCTGCCGCCGTGGGTGGTGGGCGTCAGCTCGAGCGTGGGCGTCATCTCGGAGATCGTGGTGATGGCCACCTGGTCGCGGTGGGCCGGCCGCATCAGCCCTCGAAAGCTGCTGTTGTTCTGCTTCCTGATCAGCTCGGCGCGGTGGACCCTGATGTCGCTCACCAGCAACCCGTGGCTGCTGGTCGCGGCGGCCGCAGCGCATGGCCTGACCTTCGGCGCCTTCTATCTCGCGTCGGTGGAGTGGATGGTGCAACGCGCGCCGGGTTCCCTACGAGCGACCGGGCAGACGCTCTTCGTGGCCGCGACCTTCGGGGTCGGCGGTATCGTCGGCTACCGCATGTCAGGTGGGCTCTACGACTGGCTGGGCGGCCACCAACTGTTCGCAGTTGCAGCGGTGATGGCCCTGCTGCCTGCGCTGGTGGTGTGGTTGACGCCTCAGCCGACACCTCAGGTCCCTGCGCGCGCAAAATAAGGGGCGGCTACGGCCGTCGAGGCGCCAGTGATACCTTCAGCCCCGATGAAACACGCCCTGCTCATCCTGCTCGTCGCCCTGCCCTCCTTCGCCCAGAAGGAAGAGATCTTCGGCACCGGCAAGCCTCCGAACTTTCGCGAAGAGAAGATGGACAGCAAATTCGTGAAGTCGAAGTTCAG
>JAYTAT010000004.1:0-2330 GCA_043737315.1 Archangium sp. | reverse complement strand
CGGGTGCGACGGTTGATCAACGCGGGCGTTCCTCCCGAGGCCATCGCCATCGCGTATCGCGATCTCGCAGATGACACAGAGCTGCTCGTCGAAGCGCTGGCTGACCTCGGCGTTCCGGCGCGAGCGCGGCTGGGCGTTCCACTGGCGCAGAGCCCCCATGGCCGATTGGCGCTGGCGGTGCTGCAGCTGCCTGAAGACCGCTTTCCTGCGGAAGACGTGGCGTCCCTGCTCGAGAGCCGGTCGATCACCGTGCTCGACGCAGAGGCCAGTGAGCCACGCCGCACCTTCCGGGAAGCCGGCGTACGAGACGACGTGGTGGGCGCAGAAAGCGGTTCCAAAGGGGCGTACGCCGTGCGCCTCGCCTCCCTGGCGCAGCGCTCCCGTGAAGCAGGCCGCAGGGTCAAGCTGCTCGCCCAAGCGGTCGACACGGTGATCGGCTGGTGCAACTCGGTGCCCGGGCAGGGCACCGCGCTCGAACTTCTCGAAGCCTGGTGGGACGTGGTGACCCGCCTTGGCCTGCTCGAGCCCGCCCGCCGCGGCGAAGTGCCTCCGCTCGCCGGTTCGATGTCAGCCGAAGTCGACCGCGCGCTCGCCCGGGATCAAGCCGCCGTCGAAGCGTTGATGTCGCTGCTGACGGAGCTCAAAGAGGCGCTCAAGGACAGTGGCCTGGGCCGGCAGTTCATGGCCCGGCGCGACTTTGCCCGCTGGGTTCGGCTCGCTGCGGCTGAGAAAAACCTGGCGGCCCGTGGCGCCAGAGCCAGCGCCGTCTGGCTCATCGATGCCCGTGAGGTCGCCGGCCGTCAGTTCGCTCAGCTCTTCATCGGTGGCCTTCTCGATGGGCGTTTCCCCGGCCGGCCCACGCCGCTTTCGCTCCTCAGTGAAGAAGAACGGGGCACCCTCAACCGCATCGCGCAGCGCGCCTTGTTCCGCACCACGGTGGGTGAGGGTGACGTGAGGCTCCCGGCACGGCTGGCGGAAGATCGCCTGCTGCTCCACCTCGCGCTCTCTTCAGCCGCGTCGGTCACCGTGAGTCGCGCGCGGTTCGACGATCGCGGGCGTGAGCTGCTCGCGTCTCCGTTTCGCGATGCGCTCGCTCGCTGCGTCGAGGGCTTCCGCGAAGAACCCGTGCACCGCGCGGCCGTGGCCCGGCTCGACGAGGTGCACAGCGAGGCAGAACTGCGCGTGCGCGCTGCACTCGAAGCCCTGGGCCCGGCGATCACCCGGCAGACCGAACCCGATGCACGAAGGGGTGCGTTGGGTGAAGCGCTCGCCGCCGAGCCGTGGTTTCAAGACGCCAAGTCCAAAAGCCAGATCGAGGCCGAGCGCCTCCGCTACTTCACGGATCCCGAGCAGCGGTCTGCGGCCTTCACAGGCCAGGTCGAGGGTGAGGTGCTCGAGGCGATTGAGGCGCGGCTCACGTTCGACGCCGTGCACCCCGTTTCTTCCTTTGAGCTGGGCAAGTGGGGCACCTGCGCGTTTCAGGGGCTCGCCACCGTGGTGCTCGATCTCGAAGGCGGTGAGCAGGCGGGTGAAGAGCTCGACTCCCGAACACGCGGCAGCTTCTGGCACGAGGCGTTGGCCAGGCTGGTGCCTGAGCTGACCGAAGCGGGGCTGCTGGGGAAAGACTTGCCTTCGGTCAAGCGGCGGGTGGAAGAGGCGGTGAAGGCGGGCGCCCAAGACATCGCGCGCACCAGGCCGACCGGGCACCCCGCATTGTGGGCGCTCGCACAGGAGTGGGCCGTGACGGTGCTGCACCGAATCGTCACCGGTCCACAAGCGCAGCCGTTTGGGCTCGCCCGGCCGAAGTACGTCGAGACCTGGTTTGGCGATCGCCGTGCCCCGGAAGCGTTGCGGGAAGTGAAGCTCCCGGCGGCGCTGCCGGGGGAAGAAGACGTGTACTTCACCGGGAAGATGGATCGGGTCGACCTCGTGGAAGGCACGGTCGGGGTGCTCGACTACAAGACCAGCGTGAAGCGAACGCTCGGGCAGGACTTCCTTCGCAGCGAGTTCCAGATGGCGCTGTACCTGCTGGCCGTCAAAGCGCTCATGCCGGAGGCCGTGCCCAGCGGGGCGTGGCTGGGGCTGGGCAAGGGGGAGCTCAAGTCGGTGCAGTCGGTGCTCGGCAAGTCGAACGTGAAGGACCTGCTGGCGACCGATGAGTTCACCCGCGTGCGATTGGAGAAAGAGGGCACGCACAATCTGGCCAACTCGGTTCACGACTTGCTGGGCAGGCTGCGAATGGGTGACTTCGGGCCGCGCCCGGTGGATTGCGCGTACTGCGAGTTGAAGCCGGTGTGCCGCATCTCGCAGCGGCAGCTCGCGGAGGATGC
>JAYTAT010000003.1:0-5891 GCA_043737315.1 Archangium sp. | reverse complement strand
TCTGGCAGACGCTGATCGATGCGTTCCCGCGCACCAGCGAAGGCCAGATGCGCTCACTTGCAGGCTGCTTCGGCTTCGTGAAGGACGAGGTCGACAAGATCGTTCGCGTGTTGTCGGGCGGTGAGAAGGCGCGCCTGGTGATGGCGCTGATGCTGTTCGATCCGCCGAACCTGCTGGTGCTCGACGAGCCGACCAACCACCTCGATCTCGCCACCAAGGAGATGCTCATCGACGCGCTGCGCAGCTTCGAGGGCTCGATGATCTTCGTCTCCCACGATCGCCATTTCCTCGCGGAGCTCTCGAACCGCGTGCTCGAGCTCACCCCGACGGGCCCCGTGCCTTACGGCGGCGGGTACACCGAGTACGTCGCGCGCACGGGAAGGGAAGCCCCGGGCCTGCACTGAAGGTCAGAAACGAAGTGTCCTCTCCTTTGGGGGCAGGGTCAGGGTGAGGGCCGCTCGAGCCGCACGGGAAAATCAGTGGTGAGGGTCGGCACGACGCGCTTTGGAAACTTTCACCCCGAGATCGCCTTCACCAGGCACTTCGTCGCCGGGTCGTCTTTCTCTTGGGCCTCCTCGACATCGTACGGAATCCCTCCGGCCGTCACCTTCGGCCGCCCTTCCTCATGGGCGCCTTAACCCGGGCCCCCGCGCGGGCAGCTGCTCGAACTGGCTCCACAGCAGCGTGTCGCCTTGCTGCACCGCCACGTTGAGCGGCTGACCGATGATGTACGAAACCGAGTCGGGCTTGATGACCGAGCTGGTCACGTACCTCGAGGGCATCGCGCGCTGCACCAACATGTCGAACGTCACGATGGTGCCCTCGGGCATGTCGAACCCCGCCATCACGACGGGCACCAGATCCTCTTCCTGAGGAGCCGCAACGGCGACCGGATCGACGACTGCCGGCGCCGGCTGCAGGCGCTGAGCTGAGATGAGCCCGGTGACCAGCAACGCCACGCTCCCTGTCAAAGCGACCGCACGCCATCCCACCTTTTGCGCGCGCTCGATCGCGTTGAGCAGCGACGTCATCGAGGCGTAGCGATGCGCGGGATTTCGCTCGAGCCCTTTCCGAAGCACGCCGCGGATCTGCGCTGGGATTCCCGTCCCGAAACGTGGCTTCTCACCCAGACTCACCACGAGCTCCGACCACGTCTCGCCCTTGAAGGGCCGCTGCCCGGCGAGCGCCTCGATGAGGGCCACGCAGAACGAGAACTGATCACTGCGCTCGTCGGCGGTCTTCCCGTCGAGCTGCTCGGGCGCCATGTACGCCAGCGTGCCGACGATCGCGCCATCGCGGGTGACGACGGCTGAGTTCGTCGCGGGCAGCTCGAGCGTGGGGCCGGGGCGGGACAGCCCGAAGTCGGTCACGCGCACGCGATCATCGAGACCCACCAGCACGTTTGCGGGCTTGAAGTCGCGGTGCACCACGCCGGCAGCGTGTGCGGCGGCGAGCCCCCGGCCGGCCTGCATGAAGTGCTCGAGGATGTCACTGCGCCGGTGCTTGGCGCGCTTGAGCCAGGCTTCGAGGGTGACGCCGGTGACCAACTCCATCACCAGGTAGAGATCGTTGCGCCACTCGCCCAACTCGAAGACGGGCACCACGTTGGGGTGCGCGAGCCTCGCCATCACCTGCGCCTCACGCAGCAGCCGTGCCTGCGCCACTTCATCACGCTGTGCGTGCAGCAGCTTGAGCGCGACGCGGCGATCGAGCGTCACATCACGCGCCTGGTACACCACGCCCATGCCGCCCCGCCCCAGCTCGCGTTCGATTTCATAACGGCCGACGCGAAGTCCGGGGCTCAGCTCGTGAGTGGGCACCTGGCCCGGCAAGGTCTGCTCAGATGCGGCTGCGGCCACCGCGCGCCGGCAGCGTTCACAACCATCGAGGTGGGCTTCGAGGGCGGGCAGCTCTCGGGCTCCACCGCGGGCAAACCGGGTCAGCTCGTTTTCGTCTGGGCACATGGTGTGGTGTCTCCCTTTTCAAAGAGGACACAGGCTGCGGACCGCCGTTGCATTTCAGTCGATGGTGCTCTCGAGAAGCCTGGAAATACTCAGGTCGAGCTCACTGTCGGCCACGCGCATCAGGCTGTCGAGCGCCGAGGGTGAGAGCGCGAGCGATTGAGACAGGAGCTGCCGGGTCTTCCCCAGCAGCACCGCCCGGCTGGACGACAACCAGCGCGAGACCGTCGAGGCGTCTTTTCCGTACATCTGGCCCACCTGCGCGCAGGTCAGGCCGTCGAGGGCGGTCAGTCTCATCATCGTGCGCTCGCGGGGGGTGAGCGTGCCGACGGCTTCCACGAAGGCGGTGCGAAAGGACTCGCGGTAGCGCGATCTGAGCAGCGCGAGCTCGGGGTCGGCGTCGGCCAGCGGTGTCTCGGGGATCTGTTCGACCGCATCTTCACGCGCACCGGGTCGCTTCGCATTCAACGCGAGGCGTACGGCGACGGCGCGGATCCAGGAAGCCAGTGAGCCCTGCCCCGAATACTCCGCGAGTCTCGGTGGCGGCATCAGCAGGCGTTCGCGGACGAGCTGGGTCACTTCGTCGACGAGTGCGTTGGTGGTGTCGAGCGGTGAGACCGCGCGGCGCACTTCGTTGACGACCAACGCGTCGAGGTACGCGAGCGCGCGGGGATCTTTTGCGAGACAGGCGGCCGCGAGGAGAAGGTCTGCGCCTTCGAGGCCGTCAGCGACTGTGACGGTTGGCAAGACGGGCACCCCCGGCCAACGCGCTTCCAGGGCGGCGATCCATTCGGTCGAAGACGACATCGGTATGCCCTTTTTTCGGCTACTTCTGCAGCGTCAGCGTGTGACCGTCTTCACCAAGGTCTACAGGCGAGGAGATCGTCAGCGACTTGTAGCCGGGCGCTTCCACGTTCACCGGCTGACCCGCGAAGGGCTGGCGCTGCGTGAAGAAGACGTTGGCCAGGGTGTTGGCCCGCAGCTGCGCGAGCACGTCGCCGCCCTGCTTGAAGGTCACCGTGGTGTCGGCGAGGTAGTTGCCATCAGCGTCGAGCACCTTGAGCCAGAAGCCCTCAGCCGGCATCAGCTCGAGCTCCAGCACGCGATCTTTCACCGAGGTCGCGTTGCTCAACGACGAAGGCGAGAAGCCATCAGCCACCGCGACCAAACGCGACTTCGCCACCGGCGCGATCAGCTTGAGCTGGCCCTTGGCACTGGTGACGCCCTTGAACAGCACCTCCGAGAGGCACTCGGTGTTCGCCGGGCAGGACATCGGCTCACGGGTCACGGTGACCGCCAGGCAGGTGACAGGACCACCGGTGCGCGAATCGAGCAGCACCACGTCACCCGGGGTCGCAGGGCCACACGAACGACCCTCGACCTTCACCGCGTCTTCCTTCTGCTCATCTTCATCAAGCCGTGCGTCACCGCCGCCGACTGAATCCTTGGTGGTGACGCAAGCGCTCAGGCACACGCCGAGCGCCACGAGCCAGCTTTGCCGCGTGAGCACCGGTCAGGCCGAGAACGACGAGCCACAACCGCACGAAGACTTCGCGTTGGGGTTCTCGAACTTGAACCCAGCCGACGTGTCTGTCTTGACGTAATCGACCTGCGTGCCCTTGAGGTACTGGGTCGAGAGCACGTCGGTTGCGACCATCACGCCGTCCTGCGTCCAGACGATGTCGCCTTCCTTGGTCTCCTTGACCAGGTTCAGATCGTAGCCGAGGCCGCTGCAGCCGGCGGGCACGACGCGCACCGTCAGGTAGTGACCGTCGAGCTTCTGCTCAGCCATCACGTCCTTCACCTGCGCCACGGCGCGTTCGGTGAGAATCATCGGCTTGACTTCGAGGGTAACGACGGGCTGGGCGACTTCGGGGGCAGCGACTGAGGTGTCCATGGGACTGTCTTATAACGAGGGTCCTGCAGGCAACAAGGCGCCTACTTCTTCTCCAGCTCTGCCGAGACGTCTTCGGTGAACTCGAAGTTCTTGGAGTTGTCGCTGAAGTTCACCTCGAACGGGTGGGCTCGGTGGAGCGCATCGCACCGGATTTCGAGCAGGTGCTTGCCCGGAAAGAGACTCAAGTTGAAGCCGACCTGGCCGACCTCGAGGTTCCCGCGCCACACCGTGCACTTCTTGAGGGCCGGGCTGACTTTGATGCGCACGGAGCTCGCTTTGAACGTCTTGCTGATGAGCCGCAGATCGTTGGGCTGGCCGAACTCGATCACTTCTTCGTAGCTGATGTGCTGGTCTTCGTTCACCAGACGCACGGTGTCGCCCACGAACGCTCCCGACTGGGCATCGATGGGCGTGCGCCCCAGATCCATGGGGGAGCGGCCCTTGGCCCTTTCTCCGGGGATCACCGTCACCTGCACGGGCGGGTTGCTGCTCACCGTGAGCCGTACCGGAACGCCGGTCTCCGTCAACGAGTCGCGTTTGAGCGCGCTGAGCAGGTTTTCCTTGAAGACGAAGACCAGCACCAGCGCGCCGATCAACACGAGCACCGAGATGAGCGCCTTGAGCCGTGAGCGTTGGCTGTCCTTCATCGCCTGCACGTCGACGATCTTCGAGATGCCGTCGCCGCTGGGCCGCGCTTCCATGTTCGCCCGCGATTTGCTGCGTGCCGGCGCCTCGGGCATCACGCCCGAGCTGGTGCGCCGCTTCATCTGACCCGAAGGCCTGCGCCCCCGCAGCTCGTCGTCATCCTTCGTCTGGGCGGGCGCAAAGGCGGTGCTCTGCCGGGTGGCCATCTTCCGTCTGGCGGCACGGGGCGCGATCGCCTCCTCGTCTTCAGCAGACATGCGCGTCATCTCAGGCCGCGACGAACGCGCCGCCACCGTGGCGTCGGACTTCTTGAGGTACCCGCGGCTGGGCACCACGGTGCCCGCGGGCAGCTCGTAGCCACCCCGCAGACTGGGGCCGGAGGCTTCGATATCCTCCTCGGGATCCGCCTCTGAGCCCATGCTGTCTTCGTCGAGCGTCATGCTCGGTGAAGCGCGCACCGGCCCGCCCGAATCAGCGGGGCGCGGCGGAGGTTGCGGACGCGGGGGCGGCACGGTCACCGACTGCGGCGCGCTGCTGTACGAAGGCGGCACGGGGTTGCTGGTGCTCGACTCGGTGGAAGGGTTGGGCGTTCCCAGCCGCGCTTCTTCACCGAGGCGATCGGCGAAGAGGGCCGCCATCAGCTCGGAGACCTCAGCGCTGGTCGCCATCTCTTTCGAGTTGAGAAGGTACTGCTCGAGCGAACGCTGGAACTCACGCGCATCGACGTACCGATCGTCGGGTGCCTTGGCGAGCGCGCGCATCACGATGCCGTCGAGCTCGGCGGGCACCTCGGCCACCGCGGAAGGTGGATCGATCTTGCACTCCAGCGCGGCCTGTAAGGTGGCCAGCTCGCTGTCGCGCTTGAGCGGGCGAACACCGGTGACCAGCTCGTAGAGCACCAGGCCCAGCGCGAAGAGATCGCTGCGCGCGTCGAGCGGTTTTCCGGCCGCCTGCTCGGGGGCCATGTACGCGAACTTGCCCTTGATGGCGCCCGACTTGGTGTTCGAGACCTGATCGCTCGCCTTGGCGATGCCGAAGTCGACGACCTTCACGGCGCCGTCGAAGCTGATCAGAATGTTCTGCGGCGAGATGTCGCGATGCACCACGCGCAGCGGGCGACCCTGCTCGTCGTTGCGGGTGTGCGCGTAATAGAGGCCCTGGCAGGTATCGGCCATCACGCGCAGCGCGATGTGACGGGCGATCCACTGGCCGGTGCTCCAGGCGCGCCGCATCACGCGCCCGAGATCCTCACCGTGGATGAACTCCATCGCGATGAAGTACTGGCCACCGGTTTCACCGAGGTCGAAGATCTGGCCGATGTTCGGGTGATTGAAGCGCGCGGCGATCTTCGCTTCGTTCAAGAACATCTGAACGAACTCGGGATCCTC
>JAYTAT010000002.1:0-5893 GCA_043737315.1 Archangium sp. | reverse complement strand
AATGCACGGGCCAGGTGCAGCAGCTCATCGGTCGAGATGAGCGCAGCTTCGATTTGCACAGGCGCAGCACGACGGGATGAATTGCGGCGCCATACGCGAGGCCGACTGCATGACCCACAGCACGCGGGTGAATTCGGCAACAGCCGAACCACCGACTGCGAGCACCCGCGTGTCGTGCGGTGCCTTGGTGAAGGTGCCGGTGAGCGGCTGGCGAATCGAGAACGCCCTCCACGGGGCCGTCTCGTAGAAGGCAACGCACGCTCGCAGCCAGTCTTGGGCGATGGGCGAGCCGAGCGTGTCTTCGTTCTCGAGCCCCACCCTCGTCTGCACGGCGAGTCGCAGCACCCGTTCAGGTACCCAAGGCCACGCGCCAGCCATGCTGACGGCCAATGTCTCTGAGCGCCTCGGCCACTTCGTGCCACGCGCACCTTCGCCTGGTGTTCGTCATGTCGACTGCGAACACCAATCACCGAACCGGAAGCGGTGAATCACCGAACCGGGTTCTCGAAGCGCGAGAACCGCAGTGGACCGCCGCCAGAGACACCCGGCTCAGCGCAGGTAGCCCTTCTCGGTCAGCAACGCCTGCAGCGCCCGGAGGATCGACGCTGCTTTCGCCTGGTTCTCCTGAGCGATTGCGATGCGGGCGATCTCTTCGGAGGTAAAGCCCTCGTTCGCGTCGTCACCACCCTCATCGAGGAACTCATCGAGCATGGTGTTGGCGGAGGGCGGCTTGTTCATCCACGCCTGCTGCTGCGTA
Source organism: Archangium sp. (assembly GCA_043737315.1). Lineage (GTDB taxonomy): Bacteria > Myxococcota > Myxococcia > Myxococcales > Myxococcaceae > Archangium_A. The sequence goes on along the minus strand of JAYTAT010000002.1, from coordinate 5,136 downwards.
AACCGCGGCGCGTCACTGGCGGCATCGGGCGTCGTCGTGTCGAGCTCGAACACTTCGCCTGAGGTGGCTGAGATGTGAGCGTCACGGGCGCGGTTCTTGTCGACCCGCGTCGCTGGGGGCGCCTTGCCGTGGTAGTGCCTGGAGATCGCCGCGCGAATCTCGCTCTCGGAGGCCACCGCGATTTGCACCCGGACGCCCAGGCGAGACGCGAGTGCGTCGATGGTGTCGAGCTCGGTGGGATCGCTCATCGCGATGGTGGCCGTGCGGTTCTGCATGCTCACCGGAAAGATGCCGTGCTCGGTGCAGAACGCAGCGTCGATCTTCGAGAGCAGCGCGCCGTCTTTGGGCACCATGCCGAGGTGAATGGTGGGCAGGTTGAGCGCCTTGCTCAGCGTGTTCATCATCGTCTCGTCGTCACAAAAACCCATGTCGACGACGATGCCGGTCAGCCGGCCCCCCCACTGCTCGAGCCGCCCCATCGCAGCCCGCGCCTGAAACTCGTCGATGACACGAGCCTTGATGAGGAGATCCCTGAGCTTTGCGACGTTGGTGCGGAGCGCCATGCACCGAACAGCTTACTTGCGAGCGTGCTCGAGCGCTTGTTCCCAGCGGCCCGTGGCCTTCAGAACCAGCTCGATGAAGTCGCGGGCGGCGCCGTGCCCCCCTGACCGGGTGGACACGAAATGCACCGCTTCCCGCACCTGCTCCACCGCGTCTGAGGGGCATCCAGAGAGGCCCGCGCGGTTCAAAGCCGGGAGATCATTCACGTCGTCGCCCATGTAGGCCGTCTGAGCGGGAGTGACCCCGAGCTCGACACAGAGCTCTTCGAACGCGGGGCCCTTCTCGCGGCGGCCCTGAAAAACCCTGGCCAGTTTGAGCTCGGCGGCCCGCACTTCCACGATGGTGGAGCTTCGTGCGGTGAGGATCGCGACCGGCAGACAGGTCAGCCGGCAGAGCACCATCGCGTGGCCGTCTTTGACGTCGAAACGTTTCATCGCCTCGCCGGTGGGTCCGTAGAAGAGACCTCCGTCGGTGAGCACGCCGTCGACGTCGAAGACGATGGCCTTGATGTTCACTGCGCGTTCAGCGGGCGTCACTTCTGGTGGCCCAGGGCGCGGCGAATCGCCAGCACGTCGCGCAGCGTCTCTTCGAAGAGCTCGAAGGTGAGCGAGCACGGCCCGTCACACAGCGCCTTGTCGGGGTTCTCGTGCACCTCGGTGAACATCGCGTCGATTCCTGCCGCGGCAGCCGAGCGGGCGAGCAGGCCGACGAACTTGCGCTCACCGCCGCTTTCACCTTCACCAGCCGAAGGCAGCTGCACCGAGTGCGTCGCGTCGAAGCAGGTGACCAGGCCCGCGTCACGCATCTGGGCGAAGCCGCGCATGTCGACGACCAGGTTGTTGTAGCCGAACGTCGCGCCGCGCTCGGTGCACAGCACGTTTCGATTTCCAGAATCGAAAGCCTTCGTCGCCTGATGCGCGAAGTCTTTGGGCGCGATGAACTGCCCCTTCTTCAAGTTCACGCCTTTGCCGGTCTTCGCCACGGCGACGATGAGATCGGTCTGGCGCGACATGAACGCAGGCACCTGGATGATGTCGGCCACTTCAGCGACCGCTTCGACCTGCGAAATCTCGTGCACGTCGGTGAGGATCGCGACGCCCACTTCCTTCTTCACCTTCGCCAGCACGCGCAGGCCTTCGGTCAGACCCGGGCCCCGGTACGACTTGATCGAGGTGCGGTTGGCTTTGTCGAAGCTGCACTTGAAGGCGAACGGCACGCCGAACTTCGTGGTGATTTCTTTGAGCCTCTTCGCGTGGCGAATGGCGAAGTCTTCGGCCTCGATGACGTCAGGGCCGGCGATGACGAACAGCGGGTGGCCGGGACCAACGGTGGCTCCTGCGAGGGTGATGGACGGCGTGGGCATGGCCACCCTTTTACCGCAGCGTCTCCCCGTGCGGACTGCCGTTTCGAGGGGACGCCCGCAGATTCAGGGTCTTGCGCTGGCACGCAGCGCGCACTGAGGACAGCCGTCGTGTTCACCCGCTTTCCCCGAGCCCCACCATGAACCGTTTCCTCCTCGTCACTGCCTTCGCCCTCACTGCCTGTGGCCCCCGCAACATCAAGCTGCCTGACGCCGCGGGGTCGCCCACCGTGGCCGCCTTCGAGCAGGGCATCAACGCGCGCACCAAGCTGCTCGACTACGAGATCCCCGAAGTGAAGCTGGCGACTCAGAAGACGCAGGGCATGAGCATCAAGCTCCCCTGGGGCCAGAGCGTCGGCAACACCACGCAGCGCCAGCAGAGATCGTTCATCGTGAAGCGCGGCGGCAACCCCGAACTCAGCGTCGACTGCGAGACCTTGCAGGAAGGCAAACGGGTCGCCTCGAAGGACTTCTCGAAGCACACCTACAAGTGCGGAGGCGCGGGCTTCGAGTTGGTCGTCGATGAAGCCAATCAGCAGGTGTTCTCAGGGGCCGTGCGCATCGGCCAGGTCGCGCTCGAACTCGAGTCGACTGATCAGATGGTCTCTGGTGCGCCCATGCGACCCTCGGGCTTTCACCTTCGCCGCAATGGCCGCTGGGTGGCGAGCTTCGAGTACTACCAGTTCGGCAAGGCCTATCTGGGCACCGACCTGACCGCCGACGAGCGCGATGCGGTGCTGGTGACGATGGTCAGCATTCAGAGCACCAATCACTGGCTGGCGCGTGACACCGATCAGAACCAGTCGCGTGCGTACGGGCTTTGAGGTCTACGAGGTCCGCGGTGGGTGGCCTTCCTTGCGATCTCGCTGCAGCAGCGCGGCGCGAATGAAGCCCGAGAACAACGGGTGCGGCGCGAACGGCTTGCTCTTGAACTCGGGGTGGAACTGGCAGCCCACGAAGTGCGGGTGATTCTCGAGCTCCACCATCTCGACCAGGTCGAGCTCGATGTTCGTGCCTGAGAAGATCAAGCCCGCTTCACCCAGCTTGCCGCGGTACTGGTTGTTCACCTCGTAGCGGTGACGGTGACGCTCGCTGATGGTCTCCGTGCCGTACAGCCGCTGCGCGAGGGAGCCCGCCTTGAGGGTGCAGTTGTACGCACCCAGCCGCATGGTGCCGCCCTTGTCCTTCACGCCGACCTGCGAGTCCATGATGGTGACCACCGGGTGCGGCGTCTTCTCGTCGAACTCGAGCGAATTGGCGCCCACCAGGCCGACCACGTTGCGCGCGTATTCGATGACGGCCATCTGCAGGCCCAGACAAATGCCGAAGAACGGCACCTTCTTTTCCCGGGCGTACTTCACCGCGAGAATCTTGCCTTCCGTACCGCGCACGCCGAAGCCGCCAGGCACCAGCACCGCGTGGCAATCAGAGAGCATCGCCTCGGCGCCCTTCGTCTCGACTTCCTGCGAGTCGACGAAGACCAGGTTCACCTTGCAGTCGTTGGCGATGCCGCCGTGGGCGAGCGACTCGTTGAGCGATTTGTACGACTCGCGCAGCTCGGTGTACTTGCCCACGATGCCGATGTTCACCTCGCCCTTGCCCGGGTGGGTGACGGTCTCGACGATGCGCTCCCACTTCTCGAGCTTGGGGCCGCGCGTCCAGATGTTGAGGATCTCGGCGACCCGTTCATCGAGGCCCTGGCGGTGAAACTCGAGCGGCAACTCGTAGATGCTGCGCACGTCGGGCGAGGTGAAGACGTTGCCGGTGTCGACGTTGCAGAACATCGCGATCTTGTTCTTGATGTCCTGACCGATCTGCCGATCCGTGCGGCAGATGAGCACGTCGGGCTGAATGCCGATCTCGCGCAGCTTCATCACCGAGTGCTGCGTGGGCTTGGTCTTCACTTCGCCCGCGGCCGCGATGTACGGGAGCAGCGTGAGGTGCACGTAGCAGGTGTTGCCCGCGCCCACGTCGTAGCGGATCTGGCGGATCGCCTCGAGGAAGGGCAGCGACTCGATGTCGCCCACCGTGCCGCCCACTTCGATCAACACCACCTCGTGGCCTTCGGCCGCCGCGAAGATCATCGCTTTGATCTCGTCGGTGATGTGCGGGATCACCTGAACGGTCTTACCGAGGTACTCGCCGCGCCGCTCCTTGGTGATCACCGAGTGATACACGCGGCCGGTGGTGAAGTTGTTGAGCCGCGACATGTGCGAGCTGGTGAAACGTTCGTAGTGGCCGAGATCGAGATCCGTCTCTGCGCCGTCATCCGTGACGTACACCTCACCGTGCTGCGTGGGGCTCATCGTGCCGGGGTCGACGTTGATGTACGGGTCGAGCTTCACCAGCGTGATGTCGAGACCGCGATTCTCGAGCAGCGCGCCCATCGAGGCCGACGCCATTCCCTTGCCCAGGGAGCTGACGACGCCGCCGGTGGTGAAAATGAACTTGGTTTTTCGCTGGCGCATAGGCCGGTATTTCCTAAGTGCCCCCTCGTCGTCAACGGCTCAGATCCCTCACTTGGTGTGGACTGTCCTCCTCGCGACAGCTGCCCGTGACTTGCCCATGATGCGCCCGATGAGATGGCTCTCGTGGATGGCGCTGGGAATGCTGGAAGCCTGCGCCGGCGACATCAGCACCAATCGACCGGTCGACGGCGGAGGCCTCGACGCTGGACCCCTGTGTGACGCCCCGCCCGAAGATGCGGGTACGTTCGACGATCTGCTCACGCCTTCGCGGCTCTTGCGTCGCGCGTCGATGTCGCTGCGAGGCACGCCGCCCACCGACGCCGAATACGCGGCCCAGGAAGCTGCCGGTGACGAGGCCGCGCGACGCGCCTTCGTGAACTTTTTCGTCGATCAGCAGCTCGCCTCGCCCGCTTTCTACCAGTCGATGTTCGAGCTCGGCCGCGACTGGCTCAACGTGCCGCTGGCGCCGCCCACGGCCGACTCGCCGGAGTACGGCCCGCAGCAGCAACGCTCGCTTCAGCGATGCGCGGCCGCCAGTCCCAACGCCGGTAAGTGGGCCTACCTGCGCGAAGACTTCGAGGGCGGCATGGCTCGCATCTGCGCCGGGCTGACCCGTGACGGCGGCGTTCCCCTCGAGTTGACCGTGGAGCCCTGGTGGGCGCCCGGCACCACCACCACCCTGGTGGGCAGCGCGGCGAACACCTCGGGTACGGGTGTCGGCACCTGGCAATGCAACGGCAGGCCCGA
>JAYTAT010000001.1:0-5900 GCA_043737315.1 Archangium sp. | reverse complement strand
GCCGGGTGGTCGACCAGGCCGGCGTGCCCGTGACCACCTTCGATGCGAACGGTGAACGCGTGAAGGCCGACTCGGGGCGCTTCGATGTGCCCGCTCCGAACCAGAGCCTCGACGTGTGGGCTCATGGCTACGCGATGGCCTTCGTCACGCCCGCGGAAGGCGACGTGGGCGACGTGGTGGTGAAGAAAGATCCCTTCGTGGAAGGTGAAGTGGTCGACGGAAAAGGCAAGCCGGTCAGCGGCGCCACCGTGATGGCCACCGTCGATCTGACGCCAGTGAGCACCGATGCAGCGGGCCGCTTCAAGCTCACCCTGAGCGGCGAAGATCGCCAGGAGGTCGTGGCCACCCGCGGCGCGATGTCGGGGCGCACGCAGCTGCGTATCGGCGCCACCGCCCACATCGTGATGGAAAATGGCACCGTGCTGACGGGAAAGGTCGTCGACCCGACGGGGAAATCAGTGCCCACGCGCGTCACCGCGGTCAGCCGGGTCACCTCGCGCCCCATGGAGATCGACACCGACGAGAACGGTCGTTTTGAGTTCGATCTTCCCCACGGCGTCTGGCTGTTCTCCACGCGTTTCAACCGGGTGCAGCGGGCCATCGACGTACGCGGGCCGAAGATGGAGGTCACGCTGGGCGAAGAGGCGGGCGCGTGTGGCATCTCACTTCGGTCCAGCAAGCCCATCGACGCGGTGTGGTTGCTCACGGTGCCGATGGCCGACGAGCAGGGCCCGTGGGATCTGGTGGGCACGGCGGCCGGCTCGGTCGAGGTTCCGGTGAACGTCGCGGCGCGGGAGATCAATGCGCGCGGGTTGCCGTGTGGGCGGTACACCCTGGCCGCGTCGATCGAGAACGTCGTGACGTCGGTGCCGATCGAGCTGCGCAGCGCAGGTCAGCGCGTGGAGATCGAGCCAAGACAGCTCGCCCAGCCGGAACCCTGACCGGTTCGACCCTGTGTTTCGATGAACGGTGAACGGTCGGTATCACCGTGCTACTTGAGCCCCGTGAGTTCCCACGTGCTCCAGGGGAAGCGGATCGCAGTCGGCGTCGGCGGCGGCATCGCGGCCTACAAGGCCGGTGACTTCGTGCGTGAGCTGCGCCGTCAGGGCGCCACGGTGAAGGTTTCCATGACCCGGGCCGCGCAGGAGTTCATCACGCCGCTCACCATGCAGAGTCTGTCGGGTGATGCGGTGCTGACCGATTACTTCGATGCCACGCAGGAAGAGAAGTTCGGCCACCTGCACCTCGCGCGCTGGGCCGATGCGTACGTGGTGCTCCCCGCCACGGCCGATCTGCTCGCGCGGATCACCGCGGGCATGGCCAACGACGCGGTGACCACCTCGCTGCTCGCCTTTCGTGGGCCCGTGCTGCTGGCCCCCGCGATGAACACCGCCATGTGGGAGCACCCGGCCACGCAGCGCAACCTCGCCGTCTTGCGCACCACCCCGCGCACGCACTTCGTGGGTCCCGCTTCGGGTCCGCTCGCGGATGGTGACGTGGGCGCGGGCCGGCTGTCGGATCTGGCTGATCTCATCGAAGGCGTGCGGAGCCTCTTCTCGGGCGCGCAGCTCGCCGGCAAGAAGGTGCTGATCACCGCGGGGCCGACGCGTGAATCGATGGATCCCGTGCGCTTCATCTCGAATCCTTCCACCGGAAAGATGGGCCTCGCCGTCGCGGAGGTCGCGCATGCACGCGGCGCCGCGGTGACCGTGGTGCTGGGCCCGGTCGGGGACGTCGGATTCTTGCCGTTCGAAGTGGTGCGCGTCACCACGGCCGACGAGATGCTCGAGGCCGTGATGAAGCGGGTCGAGAGCGCCGATGTGTTCGTGGCCACCGCGGCCGTCAGCGACTGGAAACCGCAGACGGTCTGTGCCCAGAAATCGAAGAAGACCGATGGCCCGCAGACGCTGACGCTGGTGCGCACGCCCGATGTTTTGATGACGGCCTCCACCAAAGTGCGGGCGAACACGAAACGCCCCGTGCTGGTCGGTTTCGCGGCCGAGACCCACGACGTCATCAACTACGCGCGCGGCAAGCTCACCCGAAAAGGGCTCGATCTGATCGTCGCCAATGACGTCTCTGCGGCGGGCGCGGGCTTCGGCACTGAGACCAACGTGGTGACCATCATCGGTGCTGACGGCTCGACGCAAGGCGCTCAGGGCACGAAGAGAGAGGTCGCCGCGCGCCTGTGGGATCTCGTGGCGCCGAAGCTGGGGGGCGCATGAGCGACGACGTTCGGGATCTCGCGCTGGAGCTGCGCCGCCACCTCGCGTGGCAGGAGTCTGACGGCACGCGCGTGCTGCTCAAGGAGCCGTCGGCGTTGCGGCTTGACGCACCTGCGCCAGTCGCTGCACCTCTGAAGAGCAAGCCTGCTCTGAAGGTGGAAGCGCCTCCGGTGAGTGTTCCCGGCGAGACGCTCGATGAAGTGCGCCGTGAGCTGGGCGAGTGCACGCGCTGCAAGCTGTGCAACGGCCGCACGCAGATCGTCTTTGGCAGCGGCAACCCGAAGGCTGAGCTGGTGTTCGTGGGCGAGGGCCCAGGTGAAGAAGAAGACAAGCAGGGCATTCCCTTCGTGGGCGCGGCAGGCCAGCTGCTGACCAAGATGATTGAGGCGATGAAGTTCAGCCGCGACACGGTCTACATCTGCAACGTCGTGAAGTGCCGGCCGCCGGGAAACCGCAACCCCGAGCCGGAAGAAATTCAGTCGTGCGAGCCATTCCTGCGGGCGCAGCTGCGGGTGATCAAACCGAAGGTGATCGTCGCGCTGGGTAAGTTCGCCGCGCAGACGCTCTTGCGTGAAGAGACGGCCATCACCCGCCTGCGCGGCCAGTGGCGGCAGTACGAAGGCATCGATCTGATGCCCACGTTCCACCCGGCGTACCTGCTGCGCTCGCCGGACGAGAAGAAAAAGGCGTGGATGGATCTGCAGGAAGTCATGAAGCGGTTGGGGAAGGTGTCATGAACGGAACGAAGCCGGTAGCGCCGGAACGGCGTGCGAGACAGGGCGGAGCGCAGCGGAGAACGGGCCGAGGCGGAGAGACCAGATGAACGGAACGAAGCCGGTAGCGCCGGAACGGCGTGCGAGACAGGGCGGAGCGCAGCGGAGAACTGGCCGAGGCGGAGAGACCCGTTGAAGGGCCAGATTCAGATTCATCAGGTGTTCTGCGGCTCGCTCGAGGGCAACCCGCTTGGTGACTCGTCGACGCGTGCGGTGCCGGTGTACCTGCCCCCGGGCTACGGCGAGAGCGATCAGCGCTACGCGGTCGTCTATTTCCTTCACGGCTTTTCCGGCTCGGGCATGCAGTGGCTCAACGTCTCTCCGTTCACCAGGAACGTGCCAGAGCGGCTCGATGCGCTGATCGCCGAAGGCAAGATTCCCCCGACCATCGGCGTCTTCGTCGACGGCTGGTCGTCGCTGGGCGGCTCGCAGTGGATCAACTCGGAAGGCATTGGCCGGTACCGCGACCTCGTCGCGCGCGACATGGTCTCGTGGGTCGATCGCACCTTCAAGACGCTGGCGAAGGGCGCCTCGCGCGCGTTGGTGGGCAAGAGCAGCGGCGGCTACGGCGCGCTGGTGATCTCGCGTTTCCACCCCGAGACCTTCAATCACGTCGGCATTCACTCGGCCGATGCCTGCTTCGAGTACGCATACATGAACGAGCTGCCCCAGGCGGCCAGCGCGCTGCTCAAGGCGGGCGGCGTCGAGGCCTGGTACCGCGACTTCGTGGTGCGGGCGGCGGCCACCAAGATGCGCGGCGACGATCACGCGGTCATCAACATGATCTGCATGGGCTCGGCGTACTCCCCGAAGAAGGGGGAACCGCTCAACTGCGAGCTGCCCGTCGAGCTCCCGTCAGGCCGGCTGCGCATCGACGTATGGAACCGGTGGCTCGTTCACGACCCCGTTCGCTTCGTACCCAAACACGCTGACGTGTATCGCAAGCTGAAGAGCCTCTTCATCGACTGCGGTACGAAGGATGAGTTCAATCTGCGGTGGGGCGCGCGGCTCGTCAGTGACGAGTTGAAGGCCGCCAACGTGGAGCATGTGCACGAAGAATTCGAAGACGGGCACATGGGCGTCAATTACCGGTTCGAGCGATCGTTGGCCTGGTTGGGCTCGCGGCTCGAACGCTGAAGGAAAGCAATCACATGAAGCTGCTGGTTCGGGAAGTCATCGACGAGACCCTCGTTTCGCTCAAGGCGTCGGGCGCGCTCACGTTCGAAACGATCCCTCCGTACAACATCGAAGTTCCGAAGAACCTCGAGCACGGCGACTGGTCGTGCAACGTCGCGATGGTGATGTCGAAGGCCGCGGGCAAGAAGCCGGGCGACATCGCGGATCTGATCATCAAGGGCCTGGTCGATCGAAAGTCCATCATCGTGTCCGTCGAGAAGGCGGGCCCGGGGTTCTTGAACCTTCGCCTGAAAGACTCGGTGTTCCAGGCCGTCGCACGCGAAGTGCTCGAGGCGGGGCTCACCTTCGGGCGCAACAAGCCGAAGTCGACCGGTAAGAAGATGCTGGTCGAGTTCGTCTCGGCCAACCCGACGGGCCCGGTGCACATCGGTCACGCACGAGGCGCGTTCATGGGTGATGCGATCTCGCGGCTGCTCGACGCCGCGGGTCACGACGTCACGCGCGAGTTCTACATCAACGATGCGGGCAACCAGGTCGAGACGCTCGGTCGCACGGTGTTCAAGCGGTACCAGCAGTTATTCGGTGCCGAGATTGAACTCGTCGAGGGCGAATACCCCGCTGAGTACGTGATCGAGATCGCGAAGACCTGGAAGAACGAAGACGGTGATGCGTACCTCACCAAGCCGCAAGAGGAGTGGCTGCCCAGGGCGATCGAGGTGGGCATTCGGGAGAACCTGAAGGCGATCCGTTCGACGCTGGCGATGGCCAACATCAGCCACGACACGTTCTTCAGCGAGGCCTCGCTGCACGCGGCTGGAAAGGTGACGAGCATCGTCGACGTCTACAAGGCGCGGGGCGTCACCTACGAGGCCACCGAGGGGAAACGCAGAGAGAAGGGCGACAAGGTTCGCAGCGAGGAGTCGAAGGCGGCGAAGTACGCCGACCGGCAGCTCGGCGGCACCTTCCTGATGACCGCCACCTACCAGGAGAACGAGAAGTACGTGCTCAAGGACGAGGAGGACAGAATCATTCTCCGGCACGACGGCACGCCCGTGTACCTGACGGCCGACCTCGCGTACCACAAGGAGAAGTTCGACCGCGGCTACGACCTGATGGTCGACGTATTCGGCGCGGATCACGCGGGGCATGTGCCGCGCATCCAGTCGGGCATGACGCTGCTGGGTAACGAGCCGAAGAAGCTTCAGTTCGTGCTCGTGCAGATCGTGCGGATCACGCAGGGCGGCGAAGAGGTGAAGGTCAGCAAGCGCAAGGGCACGTTGTTCGAGCTCGCCGATCTGATCGACGAAGCAGGTGCCGACGTGTGCCGGTTCATCTTCTTGATGAAGTCGGCCAACGCGCAGTTCGACTTCGATCTCGACGGGGTGAAGAAGCAGTCGAAGGACAACCCGGTCTTCTATTTTCAGATGGGTCACGCGCGGTGCGCGTCGGTCTTGAAGAAGGCGATCGAGAAGGGCGTGCCGTTCGTCGGGCCCGACGCGTTGACTGACGCGCAGCTCGCGAGGCTGGTGCTGCCGGAAGAGAAGGCGATGCTCAAGAAGATGAGCCAGCTGGGCGACGTGGTGACCACCTCGGCCGAGAAGCTCGAGCCGCACCACGTGCTGTACTTCTGCCAGGAGCTGATCGCCGACTTCCACAGCTACTTCACGAAGTTCCGGTCTGACCCGATCATCAGTGACGACGTGGACAAGACGCAGGGCCGCTTGGCGATGGTCGCCGCGCTCAAGCACACGTTGGCCAGCGCCTT